>JANPJI010000654.1:0-7398 GCA_031425425.1 Rubricoccaceae bacterium | reverse complement strand
AGACGAACCGCGCCGTCCCGCCCGGCCGGCCGACGATGCGGACGCCGTCGGCGTCGGTCGGCGCGAACGACAGGTCGAGCGTGTCGAAGTAGCGGCCGTCGCTGCCACCGTACGCCGGCTCGGCGACGACGCCCTGCGCGGGAATCCACGTCCCGCCGCGGAGCAGCTCCACGCCGAGCGTCTCGAACCAGCCGCCGTCGGGGAAGTGGAGGCCCTCGGTGAAGCGGACGCGCCCGATCCGGCGCGGCGTGGCAAACGTGTAGCCGACCCAGTCGGTGGAGCGCGTGGCGTCGCCGGTGAAGGAGTCGTACTGGAGGGCGGCGAGGGCGGGCGTCGGCGCGCCCGTCGTCGGGGGCGGTGCGACGCCGTCGTGGATCGTGGTGAGCGTGCGCGAGCCGATGCCGCCGGTCGGATTCGGGATGAGCGCGACCGCCGTACCGGCATCCGTGACGTCGGTCTCGCCGCCCGCCGCGCCGATGGCGACGGTCCGCTCGGTGGTCGCCTGGAGGCCCGTCGCGTCGGTGACCGTGAGGCGGATGAGGAGGGCATAGCTCTCGCCCGCGTCGCCGTGGAACGGGACGTCGTACGAGGCTGTCGCGCCGGTCGCGGCGAAGGCACCGGGATGCTGGTGGCCGTCGTGGACGAGCGTGACGGCCCAGGCGTACTGGAGCGTCGCCGTCTGGCCCGCGTCAGGGTCGGTGCCGGTTCCGGCGAGGGCGATCGTCTGGCCCGAGAGGACGATCTGGCCGGCTGTCGGCTGCGTGACTCCTGCCGTGGGCGGGTTTCCGATGCGGACCGTCACGGCGACGTCGGCGGTCGCGGTCGCGCCGCGGGCGTCGGTGACGGTCAGGCGGGCCGTGTAATCGCCGGGCGACGTGTACGTGAACGACGGATTGGCCTCGGCCGAGGTCGTGCCGGTCCCGAAGGCCCACGCGTACGAGATCGCATCGCCGTCGGGGTCTGACGAGCCGGAGCCAGTGAACTGGACGACGAGCGGCGCGCGGCCCTGCGTGGGCGTCGCCGAGGCGACGGCGAGCGGCGGGCTGTTCACCTCGCCGGCGGTGTGGCGGAGCCGGTACACCTCGCCCTGCCACACGTTGACGAGGTACAGGTTCTGCGTGACGGCGTCGTAGACGACGTCGGCAATCTGGCCGATGTTCGGCGAGAACGTGGCGTCGTCCGAGAGCGACCCGTCAGTCGCGACGCGCGCCGAGGCGATCCAGGCCCGGACGTAGTCCGCGTAGAACACGCGCCCGCGGTACGCGGGCGGGTAGCGCGTGCCGCGGTACACGGCACCGGCCGCGATGGCGCTCCCGATGCGGCCGGCCGGCGTCGAGCGCGCGGGATCGTTGTGGTCCCACTGGAACGTCGGCAGGGTCGCGGCGAGGCCGGGGCACACCTGCCGGCCCAGCGTCGTGCTCGGGTACGACCCGCCGGCGGCCTGAACCCCTGTGCCCTCGCGGCACGGCCACCCGAAGTTCTGCCCCCGACGGACGACCCCGACCTCCTCCCACGTGATCCAGCCGACGTCGCCATAGACGATCGTTCCGGGGTTGCCCGCGGCGGGGTCGGGGCTGCCCGATGCGAGGTCGACCGAGAAGCGGAACGGGTTGCGGAAGCCGAGCGCCCACACCTTCGAGGCGTTGTCGTCCGGATTGCCCGTCCAGAACGGGTTCGAGGCCAGGCCGCGGCCGGTCGCCGGGTCGATCCGGAGAATCTTGCCGGCGAGGCTGCCCACCTGCTGGCTGCGGAACGCGCCGACGTCCTGGCTCGCCGGGAAGCGGCCCGGCCCGAAGCAGTCCGGATAGAGCCCGCCCGTATCCGTCGTGTTGTACGACGCTCCGTCGCCCGCGCCGACGAACAGCGTGCCGTCGCGGCCGAAGGCGATCGTGCCGATCGAGTGCGAGTCGTAACACGTCGGAATGCCGCTCGCGAAGGTGGCCCCGATGACGACGAAGCGGCTGCCCGGCACGGGCGTCCCGTCGGACGCGAGGGTGTAGCGCGTGAGCCGGCCGAAGGCGTTGGTGCGCGGCGTGTCCAGGCCGTCCACCGAGACCGTGTAGACGAGGTAGATCCAGCCGTTCTGGGCGAAGCCCGGGTCGACGGCGACGTGGAGCAGGCCGCGGTCGCCCTGCGAGAGCACCTCGGCGGTGAGGTCCAGAATGACGCGGCGCCGCCCGCTCTGGACGATCGACAGGCGCCCGTCCTTCTCGACGACGAGCATCCGCCCGTCGGGCGTGAACGCGGCACCGACAGGGATAGAGAGCCCGGTCGCTGCCGTTTCGAGGGTGAACCCTGCCGGCAGGTCCGCCCGAAGACCCATCGGTGACGCGGCGGGTCCGGTGCCGAAAACATCGCCGGCAGCAGACACTGGGCGGGTCGCCTGAGCGAACGCGGGGGCGGCAGACAGAGCACAGAGCGCCGCGACGAGGATCAGGCGAGCCGGCATGGCAGAGGGTGTGGATGCGCTCCCGGTTATCGACCACCGCTCTCCGGCCTAAATCTTTCCATTTCGGGGCATCACTCCCCGCTACCGCAATAGGCGGACGACGTGGAAGCTCACCGTCGGCGTCCAGAACGTCCGCCGCGAGGGCGTTTCGACGGCCGGGTCGAGTTCGAGCAGGTCGATCCGCGCCGGGAAGACGTGGCCCGTGAACCCGAACCGCAGGCTCTGCGCCGCCCGCGCTGTGCTCCCGACGGCGACGCCGACGGCGAACGTCCCACCGACGCCGAGGCGGAACCGGGGGTCACGGAGTCCGGGGGTCAGCCCGAGCCGCTCCTCGTCGGCCTCGCGGATGCCATTGCGGTTCGCGTCGTCGAAATAAGGCCACTGGAGCGCGAACGTCGGCCCGGCCGTGAGCGAGACGAACGGGCGGACGTTGTCCTCGACCTGCCGGCGAAACAGCCGCCGCTCCAGGCCCACGTGGAGCGGGAAGACAGCAGCGTAGTTGCGCTTGAACGGCGTGACCGTCTCGCCGAAGACGCCGACGAAGAACTGCTGCTCGCGCTCGTCGCGGGCGGCCCCCACGGACGTCTCGAAGGCGAACGAGAGGTCGTCCGTGAGCCGCGTCCGCGCCGAGGCGCCGGCCCCGAGGCCGTCTTCGGTGAGCAGGAGCGCGAGCGCGACGCTCGTCCCGTAGCGGTGCGCCGTCGTGTCGGGTGCGAGCGCCGCGACGTCGCCGACGGGCCAGGTGGCGGGCTGGGCACGGGCGGCGACGCTGCCGAGGAGCACGAGCAGGCCGAGCGGCCGGAGAGTCGGGGCCACAGCGGGGGCGGGCGGTACCTTTTCAACGTACGCCGAGCGACCGGCGACCGTCCTCCTCTCCCCGGCTGCCCGCGTGGACTACCGCCTGCTCATCGCGCGCCGCTACCTCGTCAGCCGCCGGCAGCTGACGCTGATCTCGGTCATCACGGGCGTCTCCGTGGCCGGCGTGGCCGTGGGCGTGGCCGCGCTCGTGGTCGTGCTGAGCGTGATGAACGGGTTCTTCGACGTCGTGCGGGACCTGCTCGTGAGCTACGACCCGCACGTCCGCATTGAGGCCGTGGGCGGGGCCGGCCTGGCGCGGCCCGACACGCTGGCCGCGCTCGCACTCGCCGAGCCCGGCGTCGTCTCGGCGACGCCGTTCGTCGAGGGGCAGGCGCTGCTCACGACCGAGGGGGCCGGGACACTCAACCAGGTCGTCGTCGTTCGCGGCGTGGACCCCGGCGCGCTCGACGCCCAAGTCGGGCGGTCCATCCGCGACGGCGCGTTCGACCTCAACAGGCGTGGCGGCTCGGCCGGTGTCGTGATGGGCCACGCGCTCGCGGCGCGCACGGGCGTCTACGCCGCCTCTCCGCCCGGGTCGCCGGCCCGCGTCGAGGGCAGCCGCGTGTCGCTGCTGTCCGGCGTGGCCCTCGAGCAGGCGCTCGCGCTGTACCCGTTCGGCCTCCCGGACCAGCGCGCGTTCACGGTCCGCGGCACGTTCGAGCTGGAACCGACCTACGACGAGACGCACGTCTTCGTCGCCCTCGCGGACGCTCAGCAGCTGTTCCGGATGACCGGCCACGTGTCCGGCCTCGACGTGCGCCTGGACGACCTCGACCGCGCCGGACCGACGGCCGCCGCCATCGCCGAGCGCCTCGACGCGGCCGCGCCGGGCCGGTTCACGGTCCGCGCGTGGTACGACCTCCAGGGCTCGCTCTACGGCGTGATGCAGGTCGAGAAGTGGGCCGCCAGCGCCATCCTGCTTCTCATCGTCGTCGTGGCCGCGTTCACCATCGTCGGGGCGCTGACGATGATCGTGATCGAGAAGCAGCGCGACCTCGGGGCGCTCCAGGCGATGGGTGCTTCGCGCCGCGACGTCCGGCAGATCTTCCTCATCGAGGGACTGCTCGTGGGCGGGGTGGGGACGGGGCTCGGGCTCGTGGTCGGGCTCGGGCTGGCCTTCGCGCAGAAGCGCTTCGGCTTCGCCAAGCTCGCCGACGCCGGGCAGTTCGTCATCGACGCGTACCCCGTCTCGGTCCGCCCGCTCGACGTCGCGGTGATCGCGGTGGTCGCCGTCGGGCTGTGCGCCGCCGCCTCGATCTACCCCGCCTCGCGGGCGGCGGCGGTGGACCCGGCGCGGGCCGTGCAGGGAGCGGCGTAGGCGGCGCGCGGCGAATCGTGTAGATCCGGGATGGCGTGGCGCGGGAGGCTGAGCTACCCTCCATCCGGACCCTGGGCCGGCGGGCGGGCCACGAAACGGTTTCGTGACCGCAACGACACCTGAACAGAGCCCGGTTACCTCCGCGCCCTACCGGCCGATCTCCCATCGGTCCCACATCCCTGCTCCTTCCGCGACCCTTTGCCATGACGTTCCGCACCGCCCTCGCCACCCTCGCCGTGGCCGCCCTGCTCCCCCTCGCCGGCTGCGACGAGTCCGGCCTCGCCATCGACGAGGCGTCGGTGATCGGCGACGCCCAGATTGCCCGGCAGAACGGCGACTTCTCCACGGCCGTGGAGCTGCTCCAGGGCGCGCTCGACCGCAACCCGACCAGCGCGCCGGTCCGGACCGAGCTCGCCGCGACGCTGCTCGACCGCCAGGACCTCAACCTGCTCGACCTCGACCGCATCGCTCAGTTCGTCGTCGACGGCACGGGCGGCACGGCCACGGCCCCCGCGACGGGCAACCGCGGCGGCACCTGCTCCTTCGCCACCGACCCGACGGCGACGCCGTTCGACCCGACGGCCATCGCGGACTTCCCCGACATCGAGGCCAGCCGGTCGGCCATCGACTCGGTCCTCGCGCTCATCGAGCCCGTCCTCCCGGCCGGCCTCCGCTCGTTCGACGTCTGTGTGACGATCGGCCCCGACGGCCAGCTCGTGTACGACGCCGCCGCGGCCGCGGCCCAGCTCCGCGCCACGGGCCTGACCGACGCCCAGATCAGCCAGCTCCTCGCCACGAACTCGCTCGCGCGCTTCCTCGACGCCTACCTCTTCGTGACGCTCGACGTGCCCCAGCAGACGTCGTGGTACCGCCTCGCCGACGGCGGCATCGGCGTCTGCGCGACCGACGAGGACGCGCTCCTGACCCAGACCGAGGAGGCCGTCGAGACGCTCGGCACGGCCATGCTCTCGCTCGACACGCGCGCCCGCAGCTTCGGCGGCGCGACCGACCTCGTGGACCTCGCCACGGACGCCTTCGACGACATCCGCGAGGCGCTCGGCGACTACTGCGCCGGCTGACCTGCCGCTTCCCGGCCCGCCTGCTCCGGAGGATTCCGGACGGGCGGGCCGGTCCCCTTCCGACCGCCCCCCCCCACTCCCCAGTCTCATGCTTCGGCCTCTCGCCCTCGCGGCGCTCGCGCTCGCCGCGCCCGCCTCCGCCCAGACGTTCGCGTCGCTCCAGCAGGACGCGCCGGCGCGCGTCTCGGACCTTCCCGCGCTCGGCATGGGCGGGGCCGTCGCTGCCGCGCCGACGCTCGACTCGCCGTTCTTCTCGAACCCGGCCCACATGGCCCGCACGGCACGCCTCGGCTTCACCGTGCTCGGAGCGACGGCCGGCGTCGGCGGCAACGTCCGCGAGACGTACGACTTCTACGACCAGACGCTCGGGCCGGCCATTGAGGAAGGCCTCGACGATATCCGCCAGAACGACCCGGACCGGCTCCAGGCCCTCTACGACGAGGCCTTCCGTGTCGGGCAGTCACAGAAAACGGCCGACCTCGCGGTGCTCGCACCGAGCCTGCGGATGCGGTTCGGGCAGGTCGCAGCAGGCATCGGCCTCTACGCCTCAGGCACGGCGCGGGCCAAGATCAGCGACGGCGGAGCCGGCATCCCGTACGTGGACGCGTACTCGCAGGCCGACGTTCTCGTCCCGCTCTCGGTGGCCACGAGCGTGCCGGGCCTCCCGTTCCGGCTCCAGGTCGGTGCGAACGGCACGTACGTCCAGCGCCGCCTCGCGGCCAAGGCCGACGCTATCGACGCGCTCGACCCGGACAGCGAGAAGCTCTACGTCTTCCGGGGCGACGGCGTCCGTTTCGGGTTCGGACTCGACGCGCAGGACGTGGGCGTCCGCGGGCTCGACCTCGGGCTGGCCGCGACCGGCATCGGCAGCGCGCTCGACGTCGAGATGGACGACTCGTTCCCCATCGAGGGCTCGGAGGACGCGCCCGACGACCAGGCCGAGATCGACCGGATCGAGGCGCGGTTCGACGCGCGCGAGTCCGGGGCGGCTGTCCGCGCCGGGGCGGCGTACCGGCTCCCGGTCCTGCCCGGCGTCCCCGTCGCCGTGACCGTCGCGGCCGACTACACGACCCTCTCGACATCCGAGTTCGACCAGTCGTTCCAGGCCGGCCTCCGCGGCGGCGTCCGCGCCCTGCTCGTCGGTGTGCTGGAGCTCCGGGCCGGCATCAGCCAGGGCATGCCCTCGGCCGGCGTCGGCCTGATGTCGCGGTTCGCCCGCATCGACTACGCGACGTACGGCGTCGAAGACGGGCGGCTGCTCGGCCAGCAGAGCCGCCGCAACCACGTCGTCCAGGTCCGCTTCGGCCTGTTCTGACCGCGTCTCGCCACGGCGACGGTTTCTCGCGACGCCGGCCTGATTCGTCAGGCCGGCGTCGTGCGTTCGGGCGACAACGAGATACAGCAGCACGCGTCGGGGATGGATCCCGGCGCGCTTCGTCCGCGTGTGGGCCGGACCTCTCTCCTGCGCGCACGCGCCCTGCCGCGATGCTTCTCTCGCCACTCGACCTCGGCCCGCTGACGCTGCCCAACCGGACTGTGCTGGCCCCGCTCACGCGGAGCCGCCACCCCGGCGGTGTCCCCAACGCGCTCGCGCCGACGTACTACGCGCAGCGCGCCTCGGCCGGGCTGATCGTCGCCGAGGCGACGCAGGTGACGCCGCGCGGGCAGGGCTACCCGGACACGCCGGGCATCCA
>JANPJI010000653.1:0-6407 GCA_031425425.1 Rubricoccaceae bacterium | reverse complement strand
CATCGGCAAGGCGTACTTCTACGAGCGCAACTTCGTCGGGGCCGAGCAGAAGTTCCGCGAGACCATCGCCGCCGCCGAGATCGTCGAGGACCGCCACCTCGCCGACGAGGCGCGCTTCTGGCTCGGCCGCACGATGGCGGGCGCGGACCGCTACGACGAGGGCGTCCTCGTGCTCCGACAGGCCCTGGACCAGCCCGAGGGCGACCGCTACTGGCAGGCCCGCATGCACCTCGCTCTCGGCGAACTCAACGCCCGCGCCGGCCGGTGGGACGCCGCGACCGTCGACCTTCGCGACGGCCTCGCCGGCATCGGCGACGCCGATCTCGGGGCGCGGGCGTCGCTCCTCCTCGGGCAGGTCGAGGAGGCCGCCGGGCGCTACGACGCCGCCGCGGAGGCATACCAGGCCGCGCTGGACCGCCGCCCCGCCTACGAGATCGCCTTTGCCGCCGAGATCAACCGCGGCCTCGTGCTCGGGCTCGACGCCGGCCGCGCGGCGGACGGCCTGGACCTGCTGCGCGCGATGAGCCGCGACGACAAGAACTACGCCCGCCGCGCCGAGGTCGCCCTCGCCCAGGCGCGCGTCCTCGCCGCCTCCGGCGACGCCGACGCCGCGCGCGACCGCTACCGCGCCGTCCTCTACGACCCGGCGCTCGCGGGCCAGAGCCTGCGCGGCGAGGCCCACTACCGGTTCGCCGAGTTCTACCGCGACGCGCTCGGCGACTTCGTCCGCGCCGCCGCCCACTTCGACACGGCCGCGACCGCCATCGCGGCTCCGCCGGTCGCCTCGCTCCGCCCGTCCCGCGCCGCCATCCTCGGCGTCAGCGCCGTCGCGACCACGTACGAGTCTGTCGCCCGGGCGTCGCAGCGGATCGCCGGGATCGACTCGCTGCTCGCTCTCGGCGCGCTGGACGAGGACGCCTTCGCGGCGCGCATCGCCGAGATCGAGTCCGTCCGCCGGGCCGAGTGGGTCCAGCAGCGCCGCGAGGCGGACGCGCTCCGCACCGCGCAGGACTTCGGCGGGCAGGGGCTCGCCACGGTCCCGATCGGCCGCGACCCGGGCGGGCTCGCCACCGACGACCGCGGCGTCGGCACGCCGGGATCCGGCGGGGATCCGGACGCTGCGGCGGCGTCGAGCACGGCCAACGGGTTCCTCGGCTACCGGGACCCGCGGACGGTCCAGGCCGGGCTCCTGTCGTTCCAGCGCATCTACGGGGACCGACCGCTCGTGCCGGACTGGCGCCGCCGCGCCGCCGTCCAGGGCGGAGCGGTCGCGTCGGGCGTCGGAGCCGGGCAGGTCGGCGACGACTTCACGCCGGACGCCACGGGGCTCGCCGGGCCGCCGCCGCTCGACCTCTCGGGCATCCCCCGAACGCCCGAGGCGCAGGCCGTCCTCGTCGGCGAGCGCGCGTCGCTCCGCTACGAACTCGGCAACACGTTCTTCCTCGCCCTCGACCGGCCCGACCGCGCCACGGTCCTCTACCAGCTCATTCTCGACGAGACGCCCGACTCGCCCGTGGCCGCGCGCGCGCGCTATGCCCTCGCCGAACTCCAGTCGGGCGCTGGACTGGACGCGAGCGGGCTCTACCGCGACGTCGTCGAGGCGGACTCGCTGAGCCCGCTGGGCCTCGCCGCCCGTGCGCGCCTCGACGGCCGCGAGCTGGTCGCCGACGTGCCCGTGCCCGACACGCGGATGGACGACGACTACGCCGCGGCACGCTTCCTGTGGGACGACGGCGACCCGTACAGCGCAGCCGTCGCCCTCGTCGCGCTCGGCAATGCAGACCCCGACGGGGCCGGTGCCCCGAGGGCGTTCTTCGCCGCCGCGCTCGCCTACGCCGAGTGGGCGCGGTCCGACTCGACGGGCTATGACTCGACCACGATCTTCGCTCCGATGCCGTCCGAGCTGATCCCAGCCACCTTCGCATCGGTGCCCCTGGCGCCGGAGGTGCCCACCGCTCCCGACGACGACGTTCCGCCCGTGCAGGTCTTCGACGACACGCCGGTGCCGACGCGAGGATCGCGGCGCGACCGACAGCCCCCGCGTCCGCCCGTCACCACGCCGGCAGCGCCGGAGGCCGTTTCGTCCGGCGCGCCCGAACCCGTCGGCCTGCCCGATGCTCCTGACCCGGTGGTCTCTGATTCGCTCGGTTTGACTGCCCTTCCGGACAGTCTTGAGTCGCCTGCGTCTCCAGCAGTGCCCGAGGACGGGTTGGCTCTGGTCGAGACACCTGCCGACCGTGACTCGACAGGTGTTGCGGTCCCGGCCGAGGTCCCCGGCTTCACGCTCCGCGACTACCTGAACGGACTGGCCGCCCGCTACCCCGACACGCCGTACGCGGGCCGAGCCCTGGCGATGGCGGAAACGCTCGAAGACCCGTCGGTGCCCGACGTCTCGTCGGCACCCGAGGACGTGCCGGTTGCCGGAGATCCGGCGGGTGCCGGCGTCCCTGTTCAGGACGCCGACTTCGGCGGGCTGCGCGGTTCGTCTCCCCTCGACCTGTCGCTCGGAGGGGTGTCGTGGCAGTTTGGGCCGTATCTCACGGAGCCCGAAGCGCGCGCCTTTCTCGATGGCCTCGCGGCGGACGGGTTCCGGACGGCCGTCGCCACACGCGGCACCACCTTCGTGGTTCTCCTGGGCCACTTCGCGACGGTGGCCGACGCTGCGGATGCGGCGGAACAGGAGGACGGGACCCTGCTCGGTGGAGCGATTCCAGCACCGGTTGAGGGTCTGCGGGTCGTGGACGAGGCGCTGCTGGTTCCCAACCCGGACAGCGTGAATCCCGAGGACGAGCGGCGCCAGTAGGCTCCGAAACGGAACCCCCACCGGCAGGCCGGGTACGGCCCCGCTAACTACCTGCGCGTGCGGCGGTGTGCTGCACGTCTGCTCCGCGAGCCGGCTCCGCCGCGGCTCCCGCCTTCTTCAATGGCCCGACCGACCAGCACCCCCAAGACGCCCCGAGACGGGCAGCCCGACGGCCCGCGCCGTCCGCGGCTGTCGCTCGGCACGTTCTACCTCTTCGTCCTCGTCACGCTGCTGCTGCTCGCCCTCGCGAGCCTGCTCAACAATGGCACCGCCCGCCGCGATGTCGACTACTCCGACTTCCTGGCTCTGCTGCGGAAGGGGGACATCGAGGAGTTCACCGTCCGCGACAACGTGGACGTTCAGGGCGTCTACACCGAGGCCGCCGTCGCGGCGGGGCGCGTTCAGGCCGCCACGCCGGAGCCGTCGTTCGGCCGCCGGCCCGACGCCCGCGCCGCGCGGACCTTCCACTCGACCAAGCCGGACGACCACGACCTCACGGACTTCGTGCAGACGGTCAACGAGGCGCGCGTCGCCGCGGGGCAGACGCCGGTCGCGTTCTCGGCCGCGTTCGCGAACCCGCTCTGGGGCGGGATCATCTCGTGGATCGTCCTCATCGCCGTGTTCGGCCTGTTCTGGGTGTTCATCCTGCGCCGGATGGGCGGCCCCGGGCAGCAGGTCCTGAACATCGGCAAGAACAAGGCGACCCTGTTCGACCAGACCGAGGGTGCCCCGATCACCTTCGCCGACGTGGCAGGTCTGGATGAAGCGAAGGAAGAGGTCGAAGAAGTCGTGGACTTCCTGAAGAACCCCAAGAAGTTTACCCGCCTCGGGGGCAAGCTCCCGAAGGGTGTCCTGCTCGTGGGTCCGCCCGGAACCGGCAAGACGCTCCTCGCCAAAGCCGTCGCCGGCGAAGCGGGCGTCCCGTTCTTCTCCCTCTCGGGATCGGACTTCGTGGAGATGTTCGTCGGCGTCGGCGCGGCGCGCGTCCGCGACCTGTTCAAGCAGGCCAAGGAGAAGGCTCCCTGTATCATCTTCATCGACGAGATCGACGCCGTCGGCCGCTCGCGCGGGCGCGGCACGATCATGGGCGGCAATGACGAGCGCGAGAACACCCTCAACCAGCTCCTCGTGGAGATGGACGGGTTCAACACGGACAAGGGCGTCATCCTGATGGCGGCCACCAACCGGCCCGACATCCTCGACTCCGCCCTCCTCCGTCCGGGCCGCTTCGACCGTCAGATCCTCATCGACCGGCCGGACCGCCGCGAGCGGGCCGCCATCTTCAAGGTCCACACGGCCCACCTGACGCTCGCGCCGGGCATCGACATCGACCTCATCGCGGGGCAGACGCCGGGCTTCGCCGGGGCGGAGATTGCCAACGTCTGCAACGAGGCTGCTCTGCTCGCCGCGCGCGAGGGGAAGGAGGGAATCGAGATGATCGACTTCGAGCGCGCCATCGACCGCGTCATCGGCGGCCTTGAGAAGAAGAACAAGCTGATCTCGCCCGAAGAGAAGCAGATCGTGGCCTACCACGAGGCTGGCCACGCCGTCGCCGGCTGGTTCCGCGAGTTCACCGACCCGGTCGTGAAGGTCTCGATCGTCCCGCGCGGGATGGCCGCGCTCGGCTACGCGCAGTCCCTCCCCGAGGAGCGCTACCTGTACACCAAAGAGGCGCTCATCGACCGAATGGTGATGACGATGGGCGGGCGCGTCGCCGAGGAGATCATCTTCGGGCGGATCACGACGGGCGCGCAGAACGACCTGGAGAAGATCACGGCGCTCGCCTACGCGATGGTCGTGGACTACGGGATGTCCGAGAAGGTCGGCTACGTCTCGTTCAACCTCTCGGGCAAGCAGGACACGCCGATGTTCGAGAAGCCGTTCTCAGACGACACGGCGCGGATGATCGACCAGGAGGTCCGGGACCTCATCGACGACGTCCGCGTGCAGACACGTGCCCTACTCACCGAGCGCGCTGACCGCCTCGAGGCGCTCGCGCAAGCGCTGCTCGCCAAGGAGGTCCTCAACGAGAACGACCTCCGCGAGGTCCTCGGGCCGCGGCCGTACAAGAAGCCGGAGCACATCCCGGGCGTGACCGCCGAGGGCGAGCCTGTCGGCGGGACGGTTCTGCCGCCCCCCCCCGTGACGCTTCCCGGCGGAGACGGCGCGACGACCGACAACCCGATAACTGACGCTCCAGCGGAGCCGTCCTGACATACAGTCTAGCGGTCTAGTGTACTAGACCAGGTTCGTTTAAGCTTCTTCGCCCCCGGTGTCCTGCAGTGGCATCGGGGGCTCTTTGTGAAGGTCTGTTCATTGGAGGAGGAGAGCACGGCAGCCTACCTTTCGTGCTGCATCGCCCGCGGCGGCATCCTGCCGGCCGCACCCGAGTCACCAGTCGACCGCACCACCTGTGCCAACGATCAACCAGCTTGTCCGCAAAGGCCGGACGCCGAAGCGCTACACGTCGAAGTCGGTCGCGCTTCAGGGCAACCCGCAGCGCCGCGGCGTCTGCACGCGCGTGTACACGACGACGCCAAAGAAGCCGAACTCGGCCCTCCGCAAGGTGGCCAAGGTCCGCCTGACCAACGGCTACGAGATCATCGCATACATCCCCGGCGAGGGGCACAACCTCCAGGAGCACTCCATCGTGCTCGTGCGCGGCGGCGGCGCGAAGGACCTCCCCGGCGTCAAGTACCACATCGTGCGCGGCGCGCTCGACACGGCCGGCGTCGCCGACCGCAAGAAGAGCCGCTCGAAGTACGGGGCCAAGCGCCCGAAGAAGGCGTCCAAGTAGGGCGCCTGCCGGCCGGTGTTCGGCCTGTTCGAGCCACTCCCCGTTTCCGGCCCGCCTAGCGGGCCTCTGACCTGAACCCCTGATGCGCAGGAAGCAAGCTGAAAAGCGGATCGCGGTCCCCGACCCGATCTACGCCGACGTCACCGTCGCCAAGTTCATCGCCGCCGTCATGCGCGACGGCAAGAAGTCCACGGCCCAGACGCTCGTCTACGGGGCCTTCGACCTCATCGAGGAGCGTACGGGCGAGCCCGGCGTCGAGGTCTTCCGCAAGGCCCTCAACAACGCGGCACCCCTCGCCGAGGTCAAGTCCCGCCGCGTCGGCGGCGCGACCTACCAGGTCCCGATCGAAGTCCGCCCCGAGCGCCGCACCAGCCTCGCGTTCCGGTGGCTGCTCCAGTACGCGCGCCAGCGCGGCGACAAGTCCATGGCCAACCGCCTCGCGGCGGAGCTGCTCGCGGCCAGCCGCGGCGAGGGCGGCGCGGTCAAGAAGAAGGACGACACGCACCGCATGGCCGAGGCCAACAAGGCCTTCTCCCACTTCCGCTTCTAAACAGCGAACCCGCTGCCGGCCCGCCCGGCTGCACCCCCCACCCCCATGAGCACCGGAAAAACCTTCCCGCTCGACAAGACGCGCAACATCGGCATCTCGGCGCACATCGACGCCGGGAAGACGACGACCACCGAGCGCATCCTGTTCTATACCGGCAAAACGCACCGGATCGGCGAAGTCCACGAGGGCGGCGCGACGATGGACTGGATGGAGCAGGAGAAGGAGCGCGGCATCACGATCACCTCGGCCGCGACGAC
>JANPJI010000652.1:0-3793 GCA_031425425.1 Rubricoccaceae bacterium | reverse complement strand
AGCGGTCCGGTGCCTCGGCGACGGCCTGGACCGTGTCCGTCTTGCCCGTCAGCTTCTGCGTGAGCTGGTCCGTGGCTGCCTTGAGCGCGAAGCCGACGGCCGACTTCACGGCAAGGTCGACGGCCTGGCGGATCGACGACTTGGCCTGCGAGGCGGCCACGCCGGGGCCACTCGACGGGCCAGACGGGGTGTAGACCGGGAACTGGCGCGTCGTGCGACGGATGGCGTCCTCGGCCGACGTGCCACGTGCGACGTGCTCGGCCGCCTCGTCGACGAGCGACGCGATGCGGGCACGGACCGCGTTGAGACCGTGGTCCGGCTCGACGCGGCGGCGGCGGCGCGCCCAGAGCCCGAGCAGGAGCCCGACGACCACGCCCGACCCACCGACGACGGCGGCCGTCCGGAGCGGGTCCCCGCGGACGATGTCGAACAGCGGCCGGCCGCTCACGGTGACGTCCTCGCCGACCGTGAGCACCTCGCGCTTGAGCGCGTCGATGCGGAACTTCATGTCGCGCTCGCGGGCGACGAGCCGCGCGCGGATGTCCTCGGCGGAGAGCATCGAGAGGTCGACGCCGTCGTCGTCGAGCGCCGGAGGAATCGGCATCGGCGAGCGGTCTACGGCGTCCGCGAGCTGGGAGCCCGGGCCGGGCGTGAGGCCGGCGGCGTCGACAGTGGCCTGCTCGGAAGGGGTCAGTTCGGTCATGGTCGGGTTAGACGGCCGACTGGCGCGCAGCCAGGCGTTCGGTGGCCGCGATCTCGTCGCGGGAGGCGGACTTCTCCTTCTTCTGGGCGTCTTTGAGCTTGGCCACGACGGCCTCGGTCTCGCGCTGGCGGCGGCGGCCGATCCAGATGAGCACCCCGCCGGCCACGAGCAGCGTGAGCGTGACGATGAGGAAGCCGAGCCAGGGGCTGCCGATCAGCGCCCCGAGGCCGAGGGCCGCCGTGACGAGCAGGAACAGCAGCCCGATCAGCACGAGGATCGCGCCGGGGACGTACATCTGAAGCGCGGGCACGAGGTGCTGGAGCCGGTCCACGATGCCGACGACGCCCTCGACCTTGCGCTGGAGGAGCGCGATCTGGAGCTCGGTCCACACCCGGAGGTCGGCCGAGAGCGCGGCGACGTGGTCCGTTACGCGGCCGAGCTTGTCGCGGTGCGGGGGCAACTGGTGCGAGACCGGCACGCGCACGGCGTCGGGGTCCAGCACGGGCGACGGCTGGGAGATCGGGGCGGGCAGGAACGGTCCGCCGGTGGAATCAGACATCGGGCGAGGGCAGCGCGACGGAGAGGAGAGGTCCGACTGTACCCGCGTCCCCCCTCTCCGGTTGCCGGGCGGGTGCAGGTCAGGGCGGTTCCGCCCGGACGGTCGGATATTCTCCGACACCGACACCGCTCCCGTGACCGTCTCCGTCCGCCCGACGCCCAACCCCGACGCCCTGATGTTCCGCCTCGACGGGGCGTCGGCGATCCCGTCCGGCTTGCTCGCGTTCCACTCGGCCGCCGAGGCGGCCACGCACCCACTCGGGGCGGCCCTGTTCGCGCTCCGCGGCGTCGCGTCCATCCTCGTCGTGCCCGCCTTCGTGACCGTCACCAAGCGCCCCGAGGCCGACTGGAACCCGCTCGCGGCTGACATCGAGCGGGTCCTCACTGAGGCCGTCAGCTCCTGACGCCGCGTCCAGTTGGAACAGAGCGCTCCGTCGCGGAGCGCCCTGTGCTTCGCAACTCCAAAACCCGAACCCATTGTCATCCTGAACTTGATTCAGGATCTGACTCGCTAGGCGTTTCCCGAGAAAGGCAGATCCTGAATCAAGTTCAGGATGACATTTTCAAAGGGGGTGCAGGAAGAGTGTATCAGGCACGACAGGCGCCCCGAAAACGCGTGATCGCGTCAGGAGCGTGATCGCGTCAGGCGCGGGACGGCGCGCCGGCCGGGGCATGGAGCGCCGCTCCGCGAACGAGGGCGCCGTCGCCACCGGCCGAGGTCCCGTACCGGATCAGGTCCGCCGCCTTCTCCCCGATCATGAGCGTCGCCGCGTTGGTGTTGCCGTTCGGGACAGTCGGCATCACCGAGGCGTCGACGACGCGCAGGCCGCGGACGCCACGGACGCGCAACTCGGTGTCCACGACCGAGTCCGGGTCGGCCCCCATCCGGCACGTTCCGACGGGGTGGTACAGCGTCTCGCAGGTCTGGCGGACGTACTCCAGGAGCGCCTCGTCGGTCTGGACGCCCGTGCCGGGGTCGATCTCGGCTCCTCGGAAGGCGTCGAGCGCGGGCTGGCGGACGATGTCGCGGGCCAGCCGGAGCCCGGCGACGAGGCTCGCCGCGTCGGCCGGATCGGCGAGATAGTTCGGGTCGATGGCCGGGTGCTCGTACGGGTCCGAGGAGGCAAGGCGGATCTCGCCGACGCTCCGCGGGCGCACGAGCGTCGGGCCGAGCGAGAAGCCGTGTTCCGTCGGCGGCGTCAGGCCGTGGTTCTCGAACAGGGCCGGGGCGACGTGGAACTGGAGGTCCGGCGCGCGCTCGCCCGCGCGCGTGGCGACGAACAGGCCCGCCTCGGCCACGTTGGACGTGAGCATCCCCCGCCGGAAGGCGACGTAGCGGAGCACGTTGAGGATGCTCTCGGCGTCGATCAGCGAGCCGCCGCCGCGGAGGCGCATGCGGAGGCCCACGATGAGGTGGTCCTGGAGGTTCTGGCCGACCGCGGGCCGGTCCGCGACGACGTCGATGCCGAGGGCGCGGAGGTGCGCGGCGGGGCCGACGCCGGACAGCAGGAGCGTCTGCGGGCTGTTGACGGCCCCGCCGCAGAGAATCACGTCTCGTTGTGCAGATGCAATAACGGTTTGCCCGTCGCGGTCCAGTTCCACCCCGGTCGCCCGGCCGTCGGCGAACACGACGCGGCGCACGTGCGCGTGCGTCCACACGGTAAGGTTGGGGCGCTTGAGGGCGGGCTTGAGGAAGGCCGCGGCGGCCGAGTGGCGCCGGCCGCGCTTCTGCGTGAGGTCGTACAGCCCGGCCCCCTCCTGCTCGGGTCCGTTGAAATCGTCCGTCTCGGGATGGCCCGCCTGCGCGGCGGCCTCGACGAACGCGCGCATGACCGGGGCCGCGTCGCGGGGGCGCTCGACGCGCAGCGGGCCGCCGGCTCCGTGGTACGCGCTCGCGCCGCGGCTGCTGTCCTCGCTCCTGCGGAAGTACGGCAGCACGTCCGCGTAGCCCCAGCCGTCGCAGCCGAGCGCGGCCCACTCGTCGAAGTCCGAGCGGTGGCCGCGGATGTAGATCATCGCGTTGATCGACGACGACCCGCCGAGCGTCTTGCCGCGCGGCCAGTAGAGCCGGCGCCCGCCGAGGTGCGCCTGCGGGGCCGTGTGGTAGTTCCAGTCGACGTCGGACTGGAACAGCTTGGAGAACGCGGCCGGGATGTGGATCTCGGCGCGCGTGTCCGGCCCGCCGGCTTCGAGGAGGAGCACCGAGACGCCCGCATCCTCGGTGAGGCGGTTGGCGAGGACACAGCCGGCCGAGCCGGCCCCGACGATGACGTAGTCGAACCCGTCAGGTGAGGAGTTCATCGGGGCGCAGGCGGGTGAACGGTGTTAACGACGCAACGCGGCAAGCTAGCGCCGCACGACCCGTCGAACCTCGGCGGGCTGGTGTCCCGCTACCACTGCGCCGCTCCACACGGCCGCACGGGCGGCGCACCGCCCCAATGGACCTACAGCGAGGACACGAGGCCAACGGCCGCCGCGAACGTGGCCCGACGCGAGTCGAATCCGTAGATGACGCTCGGCTCCGCGACGAAC
>JANPJI010000651.1:0-4873 GCA_031425425.1 Rubricoccaceae bacterium | reverse complement strand
GGCCGGCTTCCGGATCATCCTCTCGGACCCCAACGTGAAGGCGATCCTCGTCAACATCTTCGGCGGGATCGTCCGCTGCGACCGCGTCGCGCGGGGCGTCGTCGAGGCGGCGACGAAGGTGGACCTGACCGTCCCGCTCATCGTGCGCCTGCAAGGCACGAACGCTGAGGAGGGCATGGAAATCCTGCGCACGTCGGGCCTCCCGATCGAGTCGGCGATCCGCCTCCAGGAGGCGGCCGACAAGGTGACGGCGGCCCTCGCGGGCAACGGCGCCGCGTGAGCGTCGCCAACCCGTCTGCCGTCAGCCCGTCCGTCGGCGTCGAGGTGGACCGCGTCGTGAAGCGCTATCCCGCGGCAAAAGGCGGCTCCGCCGTTGCAGCCGTGGACGGCGTGTCCGTCTCGGTCGCGCCCGGCGCGTTCGTGTCGCTGCTCGGCCCGTCGGGCTGCGGCAAGACGACGCTGCTGCGCCTCGTCGCCGGCTTCGAGACGCCCGACGCCGGGACGGTGGCGATGGGCGGGCGCGACGTAACGCGCCTGCCGCCGCAGAAGCGCCCGACGGCGATGGTCTTCCAGAGCTACGCGCTGTTCCCGACGATGACGGTCGGCGAGAACGTGGCCTACGGCCTCCGCGTGCGGGGCGTCCCGAAGCGCGAGGCGGCCGAGCGGGCGGACCGCGCGCTCGCGCGCGTGGACCTCGCCGGCGCCGCGCCGCGGGCGGTCGCCGCGCTCTCGGGCGGGCAGCAGCAGCGCGTGGCGCTCGCGCGCGCCATCGCCGCCGAGCCCGCCGTGCTCCTGTTCGACGAGCCGCTCTCGAACCTCGACCTTGCGCTGCGCGAGGCGACGCGGGTCGAGATCAAGGCGCTCCAGCGCGACCTCGGCACGACGAGCCTCTACGTCACCCACGACCAGCAGGAGGCGCTCGCGCTGTCGGATCGCATCGTGCTGATGCGCGCCGGCCGGGTCGTCGCCGAGGGCGCACCGGAGGCGCTCTACGCCGCCCCGCCGACGGCCTACACGGCCCGATTTCTCGGCGGGGCAAACGTGATCCGCGACGCCGCCCTCGCCGCGCGCCTCGCGGGCACGGACCCGCCCGCCGGGCACGTTCTGGCCGTCCGCCCCGAGGCGCTCGTCCCCGCAGACGCCATGGAGGCAGGAGCCGTCGCCGTCCGCCCGCTCGCCCGTCAGTTTCTCGGCGTCACGGCCGAGTGGGACGTCGACGCGGGCGGGACGCGGCTGCGGCTGTGGACCGACCCCGCCCGCCCGCTCTCAGAAACGCTTCTCGTCCGCGCCGCGCACTCGCTCTGGGTGCCCGACGACGACGCCCCCGTCTGAACCACCACACGCATGAACCCCCGCACCTTCCTCTTTGGCTCGGCCGAGCCCTCCCGAGGCATCGACGCCGGCCTGCTCGTGCTCCGCGTCGGCCTGTTCGCCCTGCTCGCCCTCGCGCACGGCATCGGCAAGCTCCCCGTCTCGCCCGAGTTCGTGCAGGGCACGGCGGACCTGGGCTTTCCGCTTCCGGCGCTCTTCGCGTGGGCCGCGGCGCTGGCCGAGTTCGTCGGCGCGCTCCTGGTCGCCGTCGGCCTGCTGACCCGGCCCGCGGCCCTCCTCGTAGGCGTTACGATGCTCGTCGCCTTCGTCGGCGCGCACGGCGCGCGGCTGGTCGGCGAGGGCAACGGCGAGATGGCGTTCCTGTACCTCGTCGGCGCGCTCACGCTCGTTCTCATCGGGCCGGGGCGCTACTCTCTCGACGCGCTCCTGCACCGGCCGACGGTCGCGTACCAGCGGTAGCGGCCGGCCAGAAAGAAGCCCGCCGGCCTTACGGGGCCGGCGGGCACATCGTCGAGGGGGCGTGGTGGTGCCGCGACCTCTCGTCGTTTGAGGCACCAACGAGACGCCTTCGACTTTGTGCCCGCGCCGCGGCGGTTCGGAATCTTTTCACCGAACCTCTCGCACAGGGGCGGTCGTCCACGTGATCCGGTCGCCGGGGACGAGCCCGATGCGCCGCGAGTAGCCCGCCGGTACCTCGACGACGAACTGCGCCGGTCCGCTCGACGGGACCGTGTCGAACGAGAACGGCGTCGTGTCCTCGGCGATGTTGAGCAGCGTCGAGTCCGGCCCGTAGAACTGGATGTCGAGCGACTTCGGCGTGCTCGCCATGTAGAAGCTCTGCGGCGCGGCCGCGTCGAAGACGAACAGCATCCCCGTGTCGGCGGGGATTGTCGGGCGCTCCATGAGGCCACGCGCACGCGTGGAGTCCGTGTCGGCGATCTCGATGTCGATCGTCTTGATCGTGCGGTCGCCGCGGAGGAACGAGAGGCGGCCGTCGATCCGGAACGGGACGGAGGCCGAAGCGGCGGGCGCGGGTCGCTCGGGCGCGTCACGGCATCCGGCGAGGACGAGCAGGGCCAGCAGGGCAGGGCGCATCGGGACGAACGGGTGGGAGGAGCGAGTCTACCGACAGGCCCAGACGCCTCGGTGCGGCCCCACCCGTTCAACTCACCAGCTTCAGCGCGACGGCGTCGGCGACGGTTGCGCCCTCGGGGGTGAGTCGGACGCGCCGCGGGGTCGTCTCGATGAGCCCGGCCAGCTCGAGGGCGGCGAGTTCGGCGGCTTTGTCGCCGAGCAGGTCCACGCCGTAGTCCCGCTCCAGCGCGTCGATGTCGATGCCCTCGACGAGGCGGCGCAGGCCGATGAGGACCGCTTCGTCGGCGAGCGTGTCCGGCCCCATCGACTCCCGCTCGTCCACGGGGAGCGTGCCGGACTGGAGCAGTCCCTGCCAGCGGCCGAGGTGCGCCACGTTGCTCCACCGCGCGGCGCGGCTGCGCGTCTCGCGCCAGAACGAGTGCGCGCTCGGCCCCAGTCCGACGAAGTTGCGGTGCGTCCAGTAACCTTCGTTGTGGCGGCTCCGCGCGCCGGGGCGCGCGTACGACGAGACCTCGTAGTGCTCGAACCCGCGCTCCTCGAGGTAGCGGTGCGTGAACAGGAACCGCTCGCGCATCGTCTCGTCGCCGGCCGGGATCACACGGCCGAGCGCGACCATCTTGATCAGCGGCGTCTTCTCCTCGACCGTCAGCGAGTACGCCGAGACGTGCGGCGCGCCGAGGCGGACGGCCTTTTCGAGGTTCGCGCCCCAGTGCTCGAACGGCTGGCCCGGGACCCCGAACAGGAGGTCGACCGAGAACCGGTCGAACGCCTCGGCGACGGCCGCGACGCCCGCCTCGGCCTGCGCTCCGCTGTGGGCGCGGTTCATGAACCGGAGGTCGTCGTCGAAGAACGACTGCACGCCGAGCGAGAGGCGCGTCACGCCGAATGCGCGAAGCCCGCGCAGCAGAGCCGCACCCTCTGGCCCGACGAGGTCCTCGGGGTTCGCCTCGACCGTGACCTCGTGGAGCGCGGACGTGTTGAAGTGTCGGTGGGCGAGGTCCAGCACCTGCCCGAGCGCGTCGAGCCCGAGCAGACTCGGCGTGCCGCCGCCGACGTACACCGTTTCGAGCGCGACGGGCGGACCGCCGCGGCGCACCTCGCGCCCGACCGCCTCGGCCTCGACGCCGAGCGCGCGGACGTATCCGCCGACATCGCGCGACGTCGTCGTGAAGTAGAAGTCGCAGTAGACGCACCGCTGCGAGCAGAACGGGACGTGGACGTACAGAGAAGCCATGTGGGAGAAGCGATCTTGTGGCGGACCTGACCCGCGCCTGCGATGAACCGCCTCGCCGAGTACGCGATCCGACGCAACGAGCGGGGCCTGGGAGTTCCGCTGGACTATCTCCGGACCGTCGCCCGGACGTCGACAGCAGCGTTCGTCAAGTTCGGGCTGTTCGCTCCCGTCGCGGCGCACCGCAGCCGGGCTCCGACGCCGCTCTGGCACCTCGCGCGCCTCGCTGCGACGCGCGAGCAGGACTGCGGCACGTGCCTCCAGACGGTCGTCAACGCGGCGCGGGCGCACGGAGTGCCCGCGGCCACCCTCCGGGCTGCGCTTGCGGACGACACGGCGGCGCTGACGGACGACGAGCGGCTCGCGCTCGACTACGGCCGGGCCGTCGCGGCCCGCACGCCCGAGGCGGACGCGCTGGTCGGGGCGGTCCGGGTGCGGTGGGGCGAGGCCGTGCTCGTCGAACTCGCCCTCGGCGTCGCGACGGTCCAGGTGTTCCCTGTGCTGAAGCGCGGGCTCGGCGAGGCGACGGCCTGCGCGCTCGTCCAGATCCGCCTGGACAGCGGGGAGTAGCTTCGGGCATGATCGACTTTCGCCGCCTCTCGGGCCAGCTCGCCGGCTTCGCCGACTTCCGCCGCGAGGAGGACAGCCGCCACACGGACCGTCTCGGGCGCGCCTGCGAGGCGCTTGGCGACTGTGCCGAGTGGGAGGCGCTCGCGGCGCGCGCCGCCGCGGCGACGAGCGGGCCGCTGCGCGCGCTCCCCACGACCGACCCGCGCGGATGCCACGACGCCTCGCCGCGCCCGCCGACGGTCACGGTCGTCGCGACCGACGGGAGCCAGATCTTCCCCGACCGCCACGTCGAGCCGGCCTGCTACCTGCTCAACATCGGGCGCGTCGCGCTCCATTACGGCACGCTCGACCCGCCGCTTATCGCCGCCGAGCCCACGCTGCGCTACCGCCAGCAGGACATGGACAGCCTCACCGAGGACGACGACCCGACGTCCGCGCCGGACTTCTCGGCCGAGGTCGTCTCCGCGCTCCGCGACGAGCTAGAGCTGCGCTGGCTCTTCGACACCGCCTTCGACGAGCGCCGGTCGGGACGGCCCATCGTCGCCCTGGCCGACGGCACGCTGATCCGGTGGATGCTCCGTGGCATGAAGAACCGCGCGCTCGAAGACACGCTCATCGCGCGCTACGTGGCCGAGCTGGAGCGCT
>JANPJI010000650.1:0-2263 GCA_031425425.1 Rubricoccaceae bacterium | reverse complement strand
CCGCTCGATGCTGTCCCACCGTCGTTCCCCCGGACGCCGTTTGCGGAGGTCGTGGACGCTGCGGCGCTCGCCGCGCCGCTCGTGGTCCGGCCGTGGGCGGCGGGCGACCGGGTCGTGCCGGTCGGCGGGGGAGGGGAGCGGCTCGTGGCGGACTTGCTCACCGACGCCCGCGTGCCGCCGTCGGAGCGTGCCGCGGCGCTCGTGCTGACCGCCGATGGGCAGGTCGTGTGGGTGATCGGCCTGCGCCTCGCCCATTTCGCGCGCGTTCGGCCCGAGACGGTCCGCGCCGAGCGCCTGGAGTGGGTCCCTGCCGTTGGAGCCGTGCCGGGCGGGGGCTAGCTTTTCGAACGCCCGCCGCTGCCGACATGGAACTCTCGACGATCCCTCCTCCGACGGCCACCGAGGGCGCACCCGAGACGGTGACGTGCCGCGGAGAGCGCTTCCGCCTCTACCTCGATGAGGCGACGATCCAGGAGCGCGTCGCCGAACTGGGTCGCCAGATCGCGGCCGACTACGCCGACGCGGACCAGCCGCCGATCCTCATCGGCGTCCTCAACGGCGCGTTCGTGTTCACGGCCGACCTGCTGCGCGCCATCCCGGCCGACGTCGAGGTGGACTTCTACAAGCTCTCCAGCTACGGCGAGCAGAAGGTGTCGTCCGGCGCCGTCACCGAGCAGAAGGTGGCCTCGGCGGACCTCACGGGGCGCCACGTGATCGTGGTCGAGGACATCGTGGACACCGGCCTCTCGATGCGCTATGTGCTGGACAAGATCGAGGCGCTCGGGCCGGCCTCACTCCGCGCCGCGACGCTCCTCCGTAAGCCCTCCGCGGCGACCGTGGACGTGACGGTCGAGTACGTCGGGTTCGACATCGACAACCTGTTCGTGATCGGGTACGGGCTGGACTACGGCCAGCTCGCGCGCAACCTCCGGGCCGTCTACATCCTCGACGAGGCATCCTGACGAGGTGGACGTGTATCCCTCAAGAGCAAGATGGCGTGGTTCTGCGGGAACGGCAGCTTCCGGAGACGCTGAAGGTCTTACATCTGTGATTTTATGCTGGCAAATTGCGTGTTGTATCGAGCCGAATGAGCGCGTATACTGTGCGCTCGACTGCTTCGCGCCGGGCTGACCAGTAACGGAAGTACTGGTTAGCCCGCCTCCCGTATCGGCTTGCCCGTGTCCCACGACTTCTCCAGTCTCGTGACCCCGCAGCGAAGCTGGCACCGCTGGGGCTGGCTCGTACTTGCGGTCGTCTGGACGTCCATGTTGTGGAGTACCGCGACGGAACACCCTTGGGCGACTTCGAGCCTCGGGATCGCCTACGTCTGGCTCGCGGGTCTCCCTGCGATCGTGATGCTCGCTCACGCGGCCTACCCGACCCGGTTGGGCTGGAGTGCCCTCGGCCTCATCGCGATCAGTTGCCTCGGCTACGAAGCCACGGAGGCCCTCCGTGGGGCCGTCGGGGACCAGAACGGGGCGAAGTATAAAGAGGGTCGGACCCTGGGGTTGGCCGTCGCGCTAGCCGTTCAACTCTCGCTGATCGCCGGGCTGCTTTACTTGCTCCGTCCGCGCCCGGCGTCGTCGGGGGGCTAACCCGCCTCTGCGCCGGACGACACGGCCAGTGCCCTGCCGGCCCCTACCTTTGCGCCCGTGCCGCCGGTGAGCGGCCATTCGTTACAGCGCCATGATCAGGTGACTGGACCACTCCCGCTCATGACGCTCACCACCGCGGTCCAAACGAGGGACTCATCCCCGTCTCCTGTGAGCGCCGTCTCGTTCTCCAGCGGGGGACGGACGCTGGCCGGCGCGCTCTACAAACCGGACGGCGATGGCCCCTTCCCGGCCCTCCTCTACAACCACGGCAGCGCCCCCGGAATGCGCAGCCGCGAGGCCTTCGACCAGCTCGGACCCCTCTTCGCGAGCCGCGGGTGGGTCTTCTTCGCTCCCTACCGCCGGGGCCAGGGGCTCAGTCGCGAGGCCGGCCCGTTCATCGGCGACGCGATCGCTGCGGCGCGGTGGGATGGCATCCGCAGCGCGCTCCCCCTCGGCGGCAGCCTGTTCGTGGCGCTCCTCATCGTCTGGGCTCTCCTTACCCGTAGGCGGCGCACCTGGCTCCGGTTCGCCGGGCCGCTCGTGCTCGTCGCCGTGGGCGCGGCGGCGCTCTACGGGGTCGGCGCCCGGTCCGCAGCCGCGGCGACGGTCCGCCTGCTGGAGACGGACCACCTGGACGACCACCTCGCCGCGTACGCGTGGCTGGAGGG
>JANPJI010000649.1:0-7237 GCA_031425425.1 Rubricoccaceae bacterium | reverse complement strand
GGCGTGGCGACGGGCGACTGGGTGCGGCTCGTCTCGCGCCGCGGGGCCGTCCGCGCCCAGGCGCTCGTCTCAGACCAGGTGCGCGGGACCGAGCTGTTCATGCCGCTCGCCTCGGCCGAGCACACCGTCAACTTTCTCACGTCGAGCGTCGTGGACCCGGCGAGCCACACGCCGGCCTACAAGGAGCTCGCGGTGAGGATGGAGCGCCTCGACAGTGAGAAACCCGGCCGCCGGCCGATCCCGGCCACCCACGCGCGCTACGGCGCGCCCACCCCGCGCTGGGGCGTCGAGGTCGAGCGCAAGTGGGCCCGCGACGACTACGAGCTTCCCGTGATCCAGCGCCCGCCGGTGGGCTACCCGAGTGGCCGCCCCGATTAGCTCCCGCCCGCCGCCCGGCCCGCCGGGCGAGGCCACCTTCACCGCCGCCGACGACCTCGCGCGGCTCGTCGAGACGCTCCACACGTCGGGCACGCTCCGGGCGCTCAACGGGCTCGTGGCCCAGGGCCAGGACGTCGCGGCCGTCGCCCTGGGTGGCCTCAACAGCGAGGCGGGCCGGACCGGCGTCGCCAACCTGCTGATCCTCGGCAAGCTCCTCGGCCACATCGACGCCGACGGGCTGGACCTCTTTGCCGCCGCCCTCACGCGGGCACTTTCGGCCGCCGGCACGCGCCTCGACGCCGAGCCGCCGGGGACGGTCGCGCTGGTCCGGAAGCTCCGCGACCCCGACGTCCGCCGCGGGCTCGACGCGGCGCTGACGCTTCTCGGGACGCTCGGAGCCGAACTGCACGCCCCGACCGTGCCGCTGCCGTCGGACCCTGGCCGGACGGACGGCGCGCGACCATGACCGCGCCCCGCGCCGAGGCGTCCCTGGCCGTCGTCGCTCGGCCGGTGCTCCGGGTCCGCGCCGGTGGAGCCGAGGCTTCGGACGACTGGCTCGCGGCCGAGGAGCCGCTCGAGATGCGCCTCATGTGGGGAGACCGCGTGCAGCGCCTCGCCGTCACCATGCGGACGCCCGGGCACGACCGCGAACTCGCCGTCGGCTTCCTCGCCGGAGAGGGCGTCGTGCGGCGGCCCGAGGACGTCGCCGAGGTGTTCCACACGCCGCTCCAGGGCGGCGCGGCCGATCCGAACGTGGTCGTGGTGCGCCTCGCCGCGGGCGTCGCGGTCGACGCGTCGCGGCTGGAGCGGCACGTCTACACGACGTCGAGCTGCGGCGTGTGCGGCAAGGCGTCGCTGGAGGCGGTCGGCGTGATCCGCGGGCCGGACCTGCCCGCGGGGCCTCGCCTCGCGCCCGAGACGGTCCATGCCCTGCCCGCGGCGCTGCGCGCGGCGCAGGCCGGCTTCGAGCAGACCGGCGGGCTCCACGCTGCGGCCCTGTTCACCGCGGACGGCACCTTGCTCCGGGTCCGCGAGGATGTCGGGCGGCACAACGCGGTCGACAAGGTCGTCGGCTCGTACGGGCTGGAGGGCCACGCGGTCCCCCCTGAGAGCGTGCTGCTCGTGAGCGGGCGGGCGAGCTTCGAGCTGGCCCAGAAGGCGCTCGTGGCCGGCATCCCGGTGCTGGCGGCCGTCGGCGCGCCGTCCAGCCTCGCCGTGGACCTCGCCGTGGATCACGGGCTGACGCTGCTCGGGTTCGTCCGCGACGGCCGGTTCAACGTCTACGCTGGCGCGGCGCGCGTCGGGCTCGGCGCGCCGGTAACGGACGAAGGACCGCCCCGTTAGAGAAACGGAGCGGCCCTTCTACCCGGTACGCGATGGCGGTCGCGATCCGGGATGCGGCGATCCCATGTGGGATCGGTGCGGTCGGCTCAGGTGCCGGCCGAGTAGTCGGTCGCGTACGACACCTGCTCGTCCGAGAGCACGTCGATGGCGATGCCCATCGTGTCGAGCTTCATCTGCGCGATCTGCTGGTCGAGCTCCTCCGGGAGGTCCATGACCTCGTTCGGCATCTGCTCGCCGGACTCGTGGCGCTGGATCAGGTTGAGGTGCGCCTGGAACTGGTTGGCGAAGCTCATGTCCATCACCTCCGAGGGGTGGCCCTCAGCCGCGGCGAGGTTCACCAGGCGGCCGTCGGCGAGGACGTAGATCTTGCGGCCGTTGTCGAGCGTGTACTCGACGTTGTCCTGGCGGACGGTCCGCTTGGAGACGGCGATCTCGTCGAGCGCCACGAGGTCGATCTCGACGTCGTAGTGGCCCGTGTTGGAGACGATCGCGCCCTCCTTCATCGTCACGAAGTGCTCGCCGCGGATGATGTCCTTCATGCCCGTCGCGGTGACGAAGATGTCGCCGACGGTCGCGGCCTCGTCCATCGTCATCACGCGGTAGCCGTCGAGCGTCGCCTTGAGGGCGGCCGTCGGCTTGATCTCGGTGATGACGACGTTTGCGCCCATGCCGGCCGCGCGCATCGCGACGCCGCGGCCACAGTTGCCATAGCCCGCGACGACGAACGTCTTGCCCGCGAGGAAGACCGAGGACGCGCGGAGGATGCCGTCGATGGTGGACTGGCCCGTGCCGTAGACGTTGTCGAAGTCCCACTTCGTCTCGACGTCGTTGACGGCGTAGACGGGGTAGAGCATCTTGCCGTCGCCGGCCATCGCGCGCAGGCGGTGGACGCCCGTCGTGGTCTCCTCGGAGCCGCCGATGATGTCGGCCGCCTTCTCCGGAAACGCGGAGTGGACGCGGAAGATGAGGTCCGCGCCGTCGTCGAGGGTCGTCGAGGGCGTCTTGTCGATGGTGCGGTCGATGCACCAGTAGAAGTCCTCGGTGTTCTGGCCGTACCACGCGTAGATCTCGGTCCCGCCCGTGGCGAGGGCCGCCGCGACCTCGTCGGACGTCGAGAGCGGGTTGCAGCCGGACCACGCGACCTCGGCCCCGCACGCCTGGAGCGTCTCGATGAGGACGGCCGTCTCCTTCGTGACGTGGAGGCAGCCGGTGATCTTGTAGCCGGCGAACGGCTGCGTCTTGGCGTACTCGTCGCGGAGCTTCATCAGAACCGGCATGCGGCTCTCGGCCCACTCGATCTTGAGGCGCCCGGCATCGGCGAGCGAGAGATCGGCGACCTTGTAACGTCCTTCGAGGTGGTCCATCGGGAGTGCGGGGAGTGGGGATTCGGTGACGAAATGTAGGACGGGACGGTCTGCCGCCGGGCCGGGTTTCCGTGAAAGCGCCGCGGGACGACTGCCCACGTGCGACGCCCATGGCCCGGCGTCCAGACCCCGGTGGGAGCGGAGGCACCGCAACCCCTCTGGGGCCACCTTATTCCCGCATTCAGGGGACGCCTAGGCGCTCTTGTTCAGGCTTCCGAGTGCGATGATGGCTCCGGATACCAGGGCGACCGCGATCGCCGTGTACATCAGGTCCTGAGCGTCTCCGCCCTTGACCAGGCGCTCGGCGAACGTGCCCGTCATGAAGAGCACGAGCACGCTGCCCAGTTTCGCCTTCAAGTCGTAAAGGTTGCGCGCCACCATCCCCTCGGGCAGGTCCAGTTCGCCGATAAACATCTCGTACAGGCTGATCGCGAAGATGAACAGAGCCGTCGCGATCAGAAACACGTCCATGATCTGGATCAGCGTCACGAGGACCAGAGGATCCTTACCGAGGCTGGTCGCTACCGCGATGCTGACCTGCACGACCTTCGATGCCCCGAGTACGAACGCCAGAACGGAGGACAGGAACAGCGAGACGATCCCGACCAAGGAAATCAGCTTGCATATTTGAATGATCCTGTTCATCGTCCGTGGCGGTGTGTGAGGGCACGTCAGGCCGCGGGCACCTCGGCCGTGCCTACCGCCTCGCGGAGCGCGTCGACGTGCGTGAGCGCCTCCCACGGGAAGCCGTCGCGCCCGAAGTGGCCGTAGGCGGCGGTGGGGCGGTAGATGGGCGTCTTGAGGTCGAACCGCGCGATGATGGCCGCCGGGCGCAGGTCGAACGTCGCCTCGACGATCTCGGCGAGGCGCGCGTCGGACACGGTCCCCGTTTGGTACGAGTTGACGGCGACAGACACCGGCCGGGCGACGCCGATGGCGTAGGCCACCTGCACGAGGACCTCGTCGGCGAGGCCCGCCGCGACGAGGTTCTTGGCGACGTGGCGCGTGGCGTAGGCCGCCGAGCGGTCCACCTTACTCGGGTCCTTGCCGGAGAAGGCCCCGCCGCCGTGCGCGCCCTTGCCGCCGTACGTGTCCACGATGATCTTGCGGCCCGTGAGGCCGGTGTCGCCGTGCGGCCCGCCGATGACGAACACGCCCGTCGGGTTGACGTGCAGCACGAGGTTCTCGTCGACGAGATGTGCCGGGAGGACGGCCGGGAGGACGTGCTCCTGGACGTCCGCCTTGATCTGCGCTAGCGACGCCTCGGGGCCGTGCTGGGTGGACACCACGACGGTGTGGATGCGGGCGACGGACTTGCCGTCCTCGGCGTACTCGACCGTGACCTGGCTCTTGGCGTCGGGCCGCAGGTACGTCATGATCTGGCCGGCCTTGCGGATCTCGGCGAGGCGCTGCACGAGGCGGTGCGACAGCGACAGCGCAAGCGGCATCAGCTCGTCGGTCTCGCGCGAGGCGTAGCCGAACATCATGCCCTGATCGCCGGCCCCCTGCTCGGTGTCCGTGCCCTCGCCCTCGTTGACGCCGGCTGCGATGTCCGGGCTCTGGGCGTGGATGGACGTGAGCACGCCGCAGGACTGCGCGTCGAACTGGAGCGCGGGGTCCGTGTAGCCGATCTCGGTGACGGTCCGGCGGACGACCTCCTGGACGTCGACGTACGCCTTCGACGTGACCTCTCCCGAGACGACGACGAGGCCGGTCGTGCAGAGCGTCTCGATGGCGCAGCGGCTCGTGGGGTCCTGGGCGAGGAACGCGTCGAGGAGCGCGTCCGAGATCTGGTCCGCGACCTTGTCGGGGTGGCCTTCGGAGACGGACTCGGAGGTAAAGAGCAGCGCCATGGGCGTTCGGGAGGAGAGAAAAGGGGCAGCGCGCGCGAAGATAGACGGGCGGCCTGCACGGCCCCGTCTGCGTCGTCGTCTTCCGCGAACCTGCACCGGCGGGTGCCCCCGCGCGGGGGCACCCACGCACGGCGGCGGACGCGTTGCCCCGGACGGGAGCGTGGCGTAGCTTCGCCGTCCGCGCCTCACGTCCGCCGTCGGCGGGCGGGCGCGTCCTTTCTGACCCACCTCCCGCGCCCGCAGCGGCGCCCCCCAATGGCCGACACTGAACAGCGCATCCGGGCGATCATCGTCGAGAAGCTCGGCGTGGACGAAGCCGACATCACCCGCGAGGCCTCGTTCACGAACGACCTCGGCGCGGACTCCCTCGACACCGTCGAGCTGATCATGGAGTTCGAGAAGGAGTTCGACCTGACGATCCCCGACGAGGACGCCGAGAAGATCGGCACCGTCGGCGACGCGGTGGACTACGTCGAGTCGAAGAAGACGGCCTAGCCCGTTCTGCGGCCCGTCCGCTCCGGCCCGACGGACCCCGTGCGCGGGGCTGCCGTCGGGCTTCGACGTATACGGGTTGGCGGGTTGGCGGAACGGACGGGAGATGCGACGCCGCGCTCATCCCCGCCGGCCCCCGTCGGCCCTCTCCTCTCAACCGCTCAACCCGCCTTTCCATGCCTTTCCTGGATCGCCGCGTCGTCGTCACCGGGCTCGGGGCGCTCACGCCCATCGGTGCCACCGTCCCGGACTACTGGGACGCCATGATGGCCGGCCGCAGCGGGGCCGGGCCCATCACGCACTTCGACCCGTCCGACTTCGCGACGACGTTCGCCTGCGAACTCAAGGGCTTCGACGCCGACGCTGTCGTCGGCCGCAAGGACGCCCGGCGGATGGACCCGTTCTGCCACTTCGCCATCGCCGCGAGCGACGAGGCGCTCCGCGACGCCGGCATCCAGCCGTCGATGCTCACCGAGACCGAGCAGAACCAGACCGGCGTCGTGTTCGGGTCCGGCATCGGCGGCATGAAGCTCTTCCAGGACCAGGTCGTCGGGTACGCCGCCAACGGGCCGCGCCACATCTCGCCGTTCTTCGTCCCGATGATGGTCATCGACCAGGCCCCCGGCCTGATCGCGACGCGCAACCAGTTCCGCGGGCCCAACTACGCCACCGTCTCGGCCTGCGCAACGTCCAACAACGCCATCGGCGACGCCTTCCTGCTCATCCGCAACGGCCTCGCCGAGACCATCGTCGCCGGCGGGACGGACGCCTCGATCACCGAGATCGGCCTCGCGGGCTTCTCGAACATGAAGGCCCTCTCGACGCGCAACGACAGCCCCGAGACCGCCAGCCGCCCGTTCGACCTCCACCGCGACGGCTTCGTGATGGGCGAGGGGGCCGGCGCGCTCGTCCTCGAAAGCCTGGACCACGCCCGCGACCGCGGCGCGCGGATCTACGCCGAGGTCGTCGGGCTGGGCATCTCGGACGACGCGTACCACATCTCGGCCCCGCACCCGGACGGCCTCGGGGCACGCCTCGCGATGGAGATGGCGCTCCGCACGGCCGGCATCGCGCGCGAGGAGGTGGACTACCTCAACATGCACGGCACGAGCACCGGCCTGGGCGACGTCGCGGAGACAAAGGCCATCAAGGCCGTCTTCGGCGAGCACGCCTACGCGATGAACCTCTCGTCGACCAAGTCGATGACGGGCCACCTGCTCGGGGCCGCCGGTGCCATCGAGGCCGTCGCCTCGATCCTCGCGATGCAGCACGGCCGCATCCCGCCGACGATCAACCTCGACACGCCGGACCCGGACTGCGACCTGAACTACACGCCGAACACGCCGCAGGACCGGGAGGTCCGGATCGCGCTCTCGAACGCGTTCGGCTTCGGCGGGCACAACACGTGCGTCGTGTTCAAGGCGATGGAAGACTGAAGAACTGCCGGCTGGGGCGCATGTGGTGCGCTTGGACGCGGGCGGGCGAAGAGTGTCGCAACGCAGCACCATCTTGCAGTAACGCAGCCCTAGCCATGACGACGCAATCCTGCTTTGCGCGCTATGCCATAGCGCTTGCGGCCGTACTGCTTATGCCGGCTCTCGCCGGCTGCGACGCGCTCGGCCTGGGTGGATCGACGTGGACGGGCGTCGTCGTGGACGCCTTGACGGGGGAGCCACTTGAAGGCATCCACGTGTCGCTTCAGGTCGGCGGTGGGGGCTTCGGCGCCTACACAATGGTCGAGGTTGGGGTCACCAGCCGCGACGGCGAGTTCCGCCTACACACGTCTCGGCACGATACAAGCCTTTT
>JANPJI010000648.1:0-4197 GCA_031425425.1 Rubricoccaceae bacterium | reverse complement strand
CCGGGAGCCGTTTGCGGGCTCGGCGCCGGATGTTCAGCTTCATGGCCGTGTAGATGCGGTAGACCCGCTTGTGATTCCATGCATGGCCGGCCAGCCGGAGCCGGTGGTACGCCTGCCAGAAGCCGATCGTCGGGTGACGCTCGACGAGTGTCGAGAGCGCCTCGATGACGGGCTCGTCGGGCTTCGGCGTCCGCTCGTAGCGGTACGTGCTCCTCGGCAAGCCGACCGCCTCGCAGCCCCGGCGGACGCTCACCCCGTGCTCGGCATGCATCTGCCGGACGAGAGCCGCCTTCTCGTCCGGGCTCAGGGCTTTTTTGCGACGGCCTCCTTGAGCGCGTCGTGGACGAGCGAGAGGTCGGCGTACATGCGCACCACCACCGTCGGTGGTGGGAGGCGGGCGTTCTCGGCTTCGAGGTCCTTGGCGCGCTTGAGCTCGCTGGCGCTCATGCCGCTGTACCTGGCCTTCCAGGCGTAGAACGTCGGCTCGCTGATGGCGAGGTCTTGGCAGACGTTGCGGACCTTCTCACCGGTCTCCTGGCGGCGCAGAGCCGCGATGATCTGGGCCTCGCTGAATCGGGATGTCTTCATGGCTCGAAAGTAGGTGGGAGGCTCTACTTCCGAGTGGGCGGAGAATGGGGAAGCCTACACTGAATTACGTCAGGACGGGGTCAGATCAGTCAGCTCTCAACCGTCATCCTGAGCGCCGGGTAAACCCGCCGGGCGAGCCCGGCCCTGAGCCCGTCGGTGAGAGAATCTCACCCGGCCGCAGTCCATGGATCTCGACGGCCTGCCCTGAGCGAAGCCGAAGGGTGCTGGGTCTGGCTCCGTGCCCCGTGTGAGAGGCGTCGAGATTCCCTTCGCGTCGCTCAGGGCAAGCTCTTGACAGGATCGGGATGACGTCGGGTTGGACTCGCACTCGTTTTACCAAACAGTTTTTCAGACTGACAAGTAGGAAGGTTCAGCAATTTTTACACCTTCTACTTCCTCGTTACCGACTCAGCACCCAGTGGACGCGTTCCGTGGCCGGCCCGGCGCGGCGCATCGAGAACTCGGCATAGGCCGCACGCTCGGCGAGGGGACTCGCGGCGATGAGCGCCCGGATCTCGTTGAGCGTGTACGCCCGCTGGACGTGCGTCTCAGTCTGTGTGGCCCGGCCGGGTTCGGTGAGGCGGAACGTGGTCGTGTGGAGGCCCGTCGCGGCGTCGTAGCGGCTCGTCCGCTGGTAGGCGAAGGCGGCCGTGTCCCCGGCGTCGTCGAAGAGGTCGCCGTGGTTGAGCGAGTTGGCGGGCGTCGACTGGTCCACGACGGCGATGCCGCCGGGTGCGAGGGCGGCGGCGATTCGCTCCAGCAGGACCGCCACGTCGGCGGGGTCGAGAAGGTAGTTGAGGCCGTCGTAGAGGAGGAGCACGACGTCGGCGGGCGGGGCGGGGACCGCGTCGCCGAAGTCCAGCACGCCGAACGTGACTGGCGAGGCGACGGTAGCCTCGCGCGCCGCGGCGATCATGGCCGGCGAGCCGTCGAAGGCGCGGTAAGCGTAGCCCGCCGGGTCGGGACCGAGCGGCTGGAGCTGCTCGGCGAGCGCGCCCGTCCCGCACCCGAGTTCGATGATGGACGCCGCGCCGGGCCGGTGCGCCTGGACGATTCGCTGGGCGTGCTCGGCCCACATGGCATAGTCCACGTGTTCCATCACGGCGTCGTAGCCGGCGGCGAGCAGGGAGTACGGTGGGGCAGTCATGCGGGAAATGAGAAGCGGGAAGCCGGAAGATCGGCCAGTGGCCAGTAGGCAGTGGCCATCGGGTAAACCCGAACCGGTGGCAGACGGTCCCAGATCGGCACCCGTAGGGGCAGAGCTTGCTGTGCCCTCGCCGCGCCGCGACATTATCCGCCCTGCGCCACAACCCCACACGCGTTCGTCGCCCCAGCGTCCCCGCGTCACGCGGCGCGCCGCGCCGCCATCGCGGCGGCCATGCGGATCGCCGCAACCATGGACGACGGATCCGCGACGCCCTGGCCGGCGATGTCGAAAGCTGTCCCGTGGTCCGGGCTCGTCCGCACGACCGGGAGGCCCAGCGTGACGTTGACGCCCGCGCCCTGCGCGAGCGCCTTGAACGGGGCGAGGCCCTGGTCGTGGTACATCGCCACGACGGCGTCGGCCTGCGTCCAGCCCTGGCGGCCGAAGTAGGCGTCAGCCGGGAACGGGCCGGAAACGTCGATGCCGTCGGCGCGCAGGGCGTCGAGGGCGGGCGCGAGCACGTCGCGTTCCTCGCTCCCGAGGACGCCGCCGTCGCCCGCGTGGGGATTCAGGCCGAGCACGGCGAGGCGAGGCGCTGCGATCCCGAGTCCATCGGCGAGCGCCGCCGCGAGCGTCCGGCAGACCGCCTGGACGCGCGCACCCGTCACGAGAGCTGCCACGGCGGAAACCGGCACGTGGATTGTCACGAGGGCGACGCGCAGCGGCCCGGCGGGCAGGTCGGCTGCGAGGACCATCACGACCGTCCCGGCCGCGGTGAGCGCCTGGAGCATCTCGGTGTGGCCGGGAAACGGCGAGCCCGCCGCGTGGATGGCCTCCTTCGAGATCGGGGCCGTCACGAGGCCGTCAGCCGCTCCGTCGCGGCACAGCGCGACGGCCCGCTCGATGGCCGAGAGCGCCTGCCGACCGCCCTCGGCGCTCGTCTCGCCCCAGGCGTAGCCCGGCTCCGCGCCCGGCACCGGGTCGACGACCGCGAGGCCGCCGCCCGTCGGCAGGTCGTCCGGCCCGTTGACCTCGCACACGGCTCCGAGCCCGAGCGCCTCGGCCTGCGCCCGCAGCACGGACGCGCTGCCCACTGCGACGACGCGCGCCACGTCTGCCACGAGCGGAGCCGCTTTGAGGACGACCTCGGGGCCGATTCCGTTCGGGTCGCCGAGAGTGAGCAGGAGTGTGGGGAGAGGCATCGGGGATTCGGGATTCGGGATTCGGGATTCGGGATTCGGGATTCGGGATTCGGGATTCGGGATTCGGGATTCGGGATTCGGGATTCGGGATTCAAATGCCGCACGACCGGACCGTGACGTAGGGGCACAGCTTGCTGTGCCCTCGCCGCGCCGCGGCCCCACACCCGCGCCGAGGCGTTCACCCGCGCCTCGACGCCCACCGGGCGCGTCACGCCGCCAGTCCGCCGAGCACGTGGAGCAGCAGACGGACGCCGAAGCCGGTCCCGCCGACGGGCCGGTAGCCGACGACCTTGTCCAGAAACGCCGGCCGGGCGATGTCTAGGTGTGCCCACGGGTAGGCCGCGCTGCCGTCCGAGGCGTGCGTGAAGTGCTCCAGGAAGGCCGCCGCGGTGAGGACGCCGCCGAGCGGGCCGCCGACGTTCGAGAGGTCCGCTACGGGGCTCTTGAGCTGCTCGGCGTAATGCGGAAAGAGCGGCATGGGCCACGCGAGGTCGCCCGTGTGCTCGCCGGCCTGCCGGAGCGTCTCGGCGAGCGCCTCCTCTCCGGGGCGCACGACGAGCCCAGCGACGCGGTCGCCGAGGGCGACGCCCTGCGCGCCCGTCAGCGTCGCCACGTCGATGACGAGGCGCGGCGTGAGGCCGCGGGCGTACGAGAGTGCGTCGGCGAGGATGAGGCGGCCCTCGGCGTCGGTGTTCATCACCTCGACGGTCGTGCCGCCGTGCATCCGGAGCACGTCGCCGGGGACAACCGCGCGCTCGCCGGGGCGGTTGTCCGTCATCGGGATCAGCGCGACGACGCGGAGGGCGAGCCCGAGGCGGGCGGCCCCGAGGACGGCCCCGAACACGGCCGCGGCCCCGCCCATGTCCGCCTTCATCTTGTCCATCGAGCCGAGCGTCGGCTTGAGCGAGAGGCCGCCGGTGTCGAACGTGACGCCCTTGCCGACGAGCACGACCGGCGCGTCGCCCTCCGCCCCCTCGGGGGCGTGCTCGATCGTCACGAAGCGCGCCTCGTCCAGGCTGCCGCGGTTGACGCCGAGGAGGCCGCCCATGCCCTCGGCGGCGATGCGCTCCATGCCCCACACGTCCACCCGCAGGCCCGCCGCCTCGGCGAGCTCGCGCATCCGCGACGCGAGCAGGGCAGGCACCTTCTCGTCCGGCGAGAGGTTGACGAGGTCGCGCGCGACGGCCGTCACCGCGGCGCGTGCGTCGGCCGCCGCGACGGCCTCGGCGACCGCCTCGGCGTCGTCCGCCTCGGCCGTCGAAT
>JANPJI010000647.1:0-4070 GCA_031425425.1 Rubricoccaceae bacterium | reverse complement strand
CTGTCTGGAAACTCCAGATCAACGTCATCCCCGCGCAGGCGGGGATCCATCGGACGCCAGAAACAACGTGGATTCCCGCCTTCGCGGGAATGACGATTCTTGAGAGAACGCGCGCAACCGAGTTTCCAAACAGAGCCTAGGTCCCCACGGTGTTCGAAGCGCTCGCGCGGCTCCTGTAAAACGGAGCCCTCTTCGCATCCGACCCTGACGCGCTGAACGGCGGACGCATCGGCATGGAGCCGGGCGCACGGCGGGGCGTACGCGCGGGCATCCACCCACCCGCGCCCCGATGACCGCCGTTCTCCTGACCATCGGGGACGAGATCCTGATCGGCCAGATCGTTGACACCAATGCGGCGTGGCTGGGCGAGCGTCTCGCCGCAGCGGGCGTGGAGCTGGTCCGGCACGAGACTGTGCGCGACACGGTGCCGGCGATCCGGGCCGCGATCGAGCGAGCCTTCGCGCCGGGCGAGGGCGGCGGGGCAGGGCTGGTCGTCGCGACGGGCGGGCTCGGGCCGACGACCGACGACCTCACGCGCGAGGCGACGGCGGCTCACTTCGGCGTGGACGTCCGGCAAGACCCAGTGCTCGAAGCTCACCTCCGGGCGCTCTTCGCGGCGCGGGGGCGCGAAATGCAGCCCGTCGTGCTCCGCATGGCCGCCGTGCCCGCGGGGTTCGCCGTGCTCGACAACCCCGTCGGTACGGCTCCAGGCCTGTGGGGCGAGCGCGACGGGCCGCACGGCCGTGAGCGGATTGCCCTTCTGCCAGGCGTCCCGCGCGAGATGACGGCGATCTGGGACGGGAGCCTGAGCGCGCGCGTCGAGGCGCTCCGCGACGGCGTCGTGGTGTCGCGGACGCTCGTGACGGCCGGGCACGGCGAGACCGACCTCGCCGCGCGCCACGGCGACCTTTCGGACGTGCTCGTGTCCGACGACCGGGCGGCGCTCGGCATCGCCTACCTGCCGGGTCTCGGGACGGTCCGCCTGCGCGTCACTGCCCGCGGGACGGACGCCGCGGTGGCGGAGGAGCGCGTTCGTCGAGCGGTAGAGCGCCTGCGCGAGCGCCTCGGGGAGGCCGTCTTCGGCGAGGGCGAGGACACGCTCGAAGGTGTCGTCCTCCACGGGCTCGCCGCCCGCGGGCTGACGCTCGCCACGGCCGAGAGCTGCACCGGCGGGAGCATCGCGGCGCGACTGACGTCCGTCCCGGGCGCGAGCCGCGCGTTCGTCGGCGGGGTCGTGGCGTACGACAACGCCGTCAAGCAGAGCCTGCTCGGGGTGCCGGCCGAGACGCTCCGCGCGCACGGGGCCGTCAGCGAGGCGACCGTCCGGGCCATGGCCGAGGGTTCACGCGCGCGCCTCGGCGCTGACGTCGGCGTGGCGACGAGCGGAGTCGCTGGGCCGGGGGGCGGGACGCCCGAGAAGCCGGTCGGAACCGTCTGGCTCGCCGTCGCGACAGCCGCGGAGACGCACGCGGTCCGGCTTCAACTCACCCAGAACCGCGGGGTGAACGTCGGGCTGAGCACGATGGCGGCACTCAACCTGGTACGCCGCCGGGTGCTCGGAGCGTAGACGTGGGCCGAATGGGGAGAAGGCGTCACGGGCAACAGCTTGACGTTCTCGCGATGCTCTCGGGGTTAGCACTGCGAGCGCCCTGAACAGCGAGGTCAGTCGGTCGGCTAAAGCTATAGCGGAATGAGGAGGGCGTGCCCGGTCGCGTTGCGCGGTTCGCCCGGCGGCGTGTACACTGCGTCGTCCAACCGCTCCGCTGCGTGGTCCCGCTGAGCCGCCATCGTTCCAGGCACCGGAAGCACATCCGGCGGGTCTCTCACGTCAGAGATAGAACGGCTGCGCCTACTGAAACCGTGGTCGCGGTGGGTGGACCCGGACGATCGGAGAACGACGCGACTGTCGAGCCGTCTGTCCTGACGTGCGCGGGGTGCAGTGCGTGCTGCGAGGAGCAAGGGATGCCGCCCGGCTATCTCGTGCCCTCGCTGCTCACATTCCTGCCCGAGGCGCTTCGTGCCGAACTTGAGCACCACCTGGAGGAGGAAACGGCGACAGGGTGGACGCGGCACGAGCGTGGCTTGCCGTGCATCTGGCTTGATCCCGAGACGAAGCTCTGCCGGCACTACGACCTGCGGCCCGAGCGGTGTCGGGATTTCAGGGTCGGGGGCGACGGATGCACTTTTTGGAGGGAGCACAGGATGCACCGGTAGAGTCGCGCTCCTGGAATCCAGCCGTCGTCACTCCAGCCGATCCGACACCGACGTGTCCCGCTCCGCCGCGCCATCACACGCCATAGCTGGGATCGGGTCCTAAGTCGTACGTTTCCAGCTTAACCCTACGATCCCTCCCGGCCATGGCTGTTCGCACATTCCCACACCGAGCCGTATTCGCCCTTTGCGCCCTCGCTCTACTTGGAACCGCATGCGGAGGGGGGAACGAGTCGCCCGCACCAGATGCCGACGCTGCGGCGGACTCGACGACCGCGGCCACTGCAACGGCCGGAGCCGGCGACGAACTGTTCGACAGCAACTTCAGCCAGGTCTGCCGGGAGACGGGCCAGCCGGGCGCGTCCGAGTACGTCCCCGGCCCAGGCGTCCACCCGGTGCTGGTCCTGTCGTCGGACGACGGCACCGAGTACAGCCAGAGCAGCGCAACGTTGCCGGAGGGCTGGGGCGCGGTGTGGCCGGACCTTGAGCGTGCGGAGCTGGTCGCCTGTGCCCGGCAGGTCTCCGCAACGCCGGGCCAGGTCTGCGAGGGCTACGCCGACGAGGACTCCGGCCAGGAATGGACGGTCCAGATCCACGACGTCGTGGTCGAGTACACGGTCCGAGTCGGGCGAACGGCCGAGGTTCTCGGCCGCACGACGTTTACGGTGCCTGCCGGCTCCTGCCCGATGTTCTCGATGTACATGGATGGAAGCCCGCAGCCCCAGCCGTACTACCCGAACCCCGGCGACGGGGAGGTCGAGGTGTTTCTCCGGCCGTTCGTGACGGGAGGCTGAACCGGAACCGAGCCTCTGTGGACTGCCGGAGACCTGCCGACTACCCGTCCGCGGCGGGGCAGCCCTCCGATGCCGCGAGGCGCGCGATCTGGTGGCGGTGATGCTCCAGATGGGCCGCGACGACCCGCGCAGCACCGGCCGCGGTGAGCGGTCCGGCGACGGGGTGCGCCATCAGCGCGACCTCCGCATCTCCGTCCGGGAGCGCCTCGGCGATGGCGGACCAGTCGGATGCAAACACGCCGAGACGCTCGCGCCAGCCCGCATCGGGCGGGCTCGTCGGGGCAACGTGTACCTCGACGGCGGCCGGCATCGCCGTTCGTCCGTCGGAGCGCAGAAACGCCTCGACCGCGGCGAGCGACGCCTCGGCCGGTGTGCCGACGTCGCGGCGGCGGTCGCCGGCCGCTGCCTGCTTCGCGACGATCGTGACGGTCCCGGTCTCGACCTTGACGACGTGCTGAAGGACCTCGTCCGCCGTCCATCCACCGTCGGCCGGACGGAACGAGCGCTGGGCGGGCGTGAGCGCGTCGTACGCCGCGAGGAAGGCGGCGCGGTCGCGTTCGAGCTGAGCGAGGGCCTCCGGGAGAGCGGTCATCGGCGACGGGCACGTGGGGACGCCCAATATCGCCCGCCGCGCGCTTCAGGCGTCGCCCGTGGCGAGGTGGTCCACGATCCGGCGGACGCCCGGCTGCCCGGCGACGAGCGTCAGGACCGCCTCGCGCGCCGCCTCGCCCGCCACCGTCCCGTAGACCGACACGGCCCCGTTGTGGACGTACAGCGCGAGACCTGCGGCGTGGGCACCGTCGAGGGCTGCGTGGAGCCGGCGAGCGAGCGAGCGGTCCGTCGCCGTCCGTGCGCGGCGCTGCTGGTACTGCTCGACGACAGCGCGAACAGCGGGGGGGAGGCCGAATCCGAGGACCTGGGCGGTGGCCGACATGGGAGTCTGGGGGTGCGTTTCCGTGAGCGTTTGCAAAGGACGTGCCTATGCCGAAATCCCGTCGGAGCGCGGTCTGCAGCGCGGACCGGTGCCCCTTTCGGAACGTCCCCGTTCCCCTTTGCCCCGGCTCA
>JANPJI010000646.1:0-1785 GCA_031425425.1 Rubricoccaceae bacterium | reverse complement strand
ATGCGGTCCAGGCGCGTCATCTGCTCGACGAGGGCCGTCTCGCGCACGACGTAGCCCGCATACCGGAGCTCGACCGCCGCCGCCTCGACGGTCGGCTCCAGCCCCGGCGCGTCCACGACGAGGCTCCGGTGGCCGGCGTGGGCGAGCAGGTCCGCGAGGACGACCTCGGGGCGGAGCGCGAGCGCCGCGAGGCGCACCGGGCGCTCGACGCCCGGCGTCCCGACGCGGTCGAGGTAGCCGTTGACATCGCTCGGAGCGACGGACGTGGTGCGGAGCGCGTCGAGGGTCGCGGCGAGCGCGGCCTCTTTCTGGTCGAGGCGCGCCACGCGGTCCGCCCCGGCGAGGCCCCAGGCCGCCCCGAGGCGCGTCAGGCGGCGGTCCGCGGTGTCGTGGCGCAGCAGCAGCCGGTGCTCGGCGCGGCTGGTGAACATGCGGTACGGCTCGTCCGTGCCCTTCCCGGCGAGGTCGTCTACAAGGACGCCGATGTAGGCCTGGTCGCGGCCGAGCGTCACGCCGTCCAGCCCGCCAACGCCCCGCGCGGCGTTGAGGCCGGCCATGAGGCCCTGCGCGGCGGCCTCCTCGTAGCCCGTCGTGCCGTTGATCTGGCCCGCCAGAAAGAGCCCGCGCACGGCGTGCGTCTCCAGCGTCGTCCGGACCTGGTGCGGCGGGACGTAGTCGTACTCGATCGCGTAGCCCGGCCGGAGTACGTGCGCGCGCTCCAGACCCGGAATCAGCCGGAGCGCGGCCGTCTGGACGTGCTCCGGCAGACTCGTCGAGAAGCCGTTGACGTAGACCTCGGTCGTGGTGCGGCCCTCGGGTTCGAGGAAAATCGGGTGCGACTCCTTGTCCGCGAAGCGGTCCACCTTGTCCTCGACGGACGGGCAGTAGCGCGGCCCCTTGCCTGCGATGCGGCCCGCATACATCGGGCTCTCGGCGAAGCCCGCCCGGAGCGCGTCGTGGACGGCCGGCGTCGTAGCCGTGAGCCAGCACGAGCGCTGGTCGGCAGGGAGCGCGTCGGTGAGGAACGAGAACGGGCGCGGGCGGGCGTCGCCGGGCTGCTCCTCGCACGCGCCGGTGTCCACCGTCCGGCCGTCGACGCGCGGCGGCGTGCCGGTTTTGAGGCGGCCCGTCTCCAGCCCGAGCCGGTGCAGGGCGGCGGTGACGCCGACGGCCGCGGCCTCGCCCGCGCGCCCGCCGCCCGTGCTCCGCGTGCCGACGTGCATCTGGCCGTTCAGGAACGTCCCGTTGGTGAGGACGACGGCACCGGCACGGATCGTCAGGCCCGTCTGCGTCACGACGCCCGCGATCCGCATCTCACCCGCCGCGGTCTCGACCAGCAGGTCCACGACCGAGTCCTGCCGCATCCGCAGCCCGTCCGTCTGTTCGAGCGCCTCGCGGACGAAGGCGGCGTACGCCATGCGGTCCGACTGACAGCGCGGGCTGTGGACGGCCGGGCCGCGGCTCGTGTTGAGCATCCGGAACTGGATGCCCGTCGCGTCGGCGGCCCGCCCCATGAGTCCACCGAGCGCGTCGACCTCGCGCACGAGCTGCCCCTTGCCGACGCCGCCGATGGCGGGGTTGCAGGACATGGCCCCGAGCGTGTCGAGGCGCGTCGTGACGAGGAGCGTCCGCGCGCCGACGCGCGCCGCGGCGTGCGCGGCCTCGGCCCCGGCGTGCCCGCCGCCGACCACGATCACGTCGTAGAGGTCGCCCATCCCGGTGGAGTGCTGTCTGTTCGGAAGAACGCGCCGCCGCGGCCGCGCCGCCGGGAAGAATGCGTCAGAG
>JANPJI010000645.1:0-3131 GCA_031425425.1 Rubricoccaceae bacterium | reverse complement strand
GCGAGCGGCGGCAGCGAGGGCAGCACGAGGAAGCCCTCGCCGGGCGGCGGGAGGGCGGCGCGGAACGGACCCGACGCCAGCACCGGCCCGCCGGTGCCGCTCCCCGCGTAGAGGATGACCGTGCCTGTGACGGTCTGCCCGGCCGTCGTCTCGCTCGTCGCCTGGGCGACGAACTGGAGGGCGTCCAGCACGCCGTCGCACGGGGCGGTGAAGCTCTGGCCGAGCTCCTGCGGCGTCCCGGCCGGGGCCGTGTTGGCCGTGTCGCCGACGGGCACCGCGAACGTGGACCCGGCGACGAAGCCCTGCGTGAGCGTCACCGGGGCTGTGCACGGCACGGGCTGGGCGGCGGCGGGCACCGCGGCGACGGGCCGGGCAGCCGGCGACGCGGCGGTGAGCAGCGCCGCGGCGAGCAGCACAACCACAACAGAAGAGACGGGAGAGCGCATGGCCCCGGGGAGTAGAAAGGACCCCAAGAATAAAATGCGTCAGCGCGCCTGTCTGTTGAAACTTTAACGGCCAGGATTCACCCGCCCCGTGGGTCCGGAACGCCCCTAGCTCCGGGCGAAGTGCTGCACGGCGAGGCGGTAGCCGCTCGGGCCGAGGCCCGTGATGGTGCCTGCGCAGACGGCCGAGATCAGCGAGTGCTGCCGGAAGGCCTCGCGGGCGGCCACGTTCGAGAGGTGGACCTCGATGACGGGCGTCCGGATCGCCGCGATGGCGTCGCGGAGGACGACGGACGTGTGCGTGTAGCCGGCCGCGTTGAGCACGATGCCCGCCGTCGCGACGGTGTCGGCCGCGTGGAGGGCGGTGATGAGGCCGCCCTCGTCGTTGTGCTGCTCGAAGCGCAGCGCGAGGTCCGGGAAGTGCCGCCGGAGGTTCGCCTCGATGTCGGCGAGCGTGGCCGAGCCGTAGACCTCCGGCTCGCGCGTGCCGAGCAGGTTCAGGTTGGGTCCGTTGAGGACGAGGACGCCGGGAGAGGGCATGGGGCCGCAGGAGAGGCGACAGAAGGTAGCCCGCGCCCGCTCTGGCCCGAGGCACGGCCGCGCAACGGCCGGCACTCCGACACCGGCCCGACACACGATTGCCGCGCAGCCGGCCGATACTGGCTCCGGTCCTTCCGCCGCTCCGATGCCGCTCGCCCCGACTGCGCCGCGCCGCGTCGCCCGCCTCGCGGCGGGCCTTCTGCTCCTCGCCGGCTGCGCCGCGCCCGCCGGGGCGCAGCCGGACTTCTCCGCCGTCGACGCGCTGATGCAGGACTCGCTCGCGCTCATCGGCGGCGGGGCCGTCGTCCGCGTCGTCCGCGCCGACACGGTCGTCTACGAGCGGGCCTACGGGACGTTCGCCGTGGGCGAGGCTGTCCCCATCGCCTCGGCGACGAAGTGGCTCTCCGGCGCTGTGATCCTGAGCCTCGTCGACAGCGGGCAGCTGTCGCTCGACGACCCGCTGTCGCGCTTCTTCCCGGACCTGACGGGCCCCAAGCGGGACATCACCGTCCGGCAGCTGTTCTCGCACACGTCGGGCATCGTCACGCCCGACACGGGTTCGTGCCTCGCCGAGCGCCTCTCGACGCTCGCGGCGTGCGCGTCCGAGATCCTCGCGCAGCCGCTCCGCTTCGCACCCGGCACGGGCTTCTTCTACGGCGGCGGCTCGATGCACGTCGCCGGCCGCGTCGCGGAGATCGCCACGGGCCGGACGTGGATCCGCCTGTTCAGCGAGCGGATCGCCGGCCCGCTCGGGATGACCGGCACGGCCTACACCAGCCCGACCAACCCGCGCATCGCCGGCGGGCTTACCTCGACCGCCGCCGACTACACGACGCTGCTCCAGATGGTCCTCGGCGGCGGGCTGTACCGCGGCCGGCGCGTGCTCTCCGAGGCGTCGGTCGCCGCGATGCTCGCCGACCAGACCGGCGGCGTCGAGGCGGGCACGGTGCCGGTCCTGTTCTCGCCGTTCACACAGTACGTCGGCGACGACCCGGACCTGCCCGCGGGCCCGCTCGGCTACGGCGTCGGCGTGTGGCGCGAGCAGCTCACGGCGGGCGCGCTGCGCCACGCGAGCAGCCTCGGCGCGTTCGGCTTCAGCCCGTGGGTCGACACGGAGCGCGGCCTCGGCGGCGCGCTCGTGGTGCGGGACGACGGGCCGGACGTATTCCCGACCTACCTCGAACTGAAACGGCGCATCGCAGCCGCGCTCGACGGCGCGACGACCGACGACGAACCCGCGCCGCAGGCCGCGTCCCACGCGGCGCGCCTCGACGCGCCGGCTCCGAACCCTGCCTCGGGCCGGGCCGCGGTCCGGTTCTGGCTGCCCGCCGCCGCGCACGTCCGCCTCGACGTGGTCGACCTCCAGGGCCGGCACATCGCCGTGATCGCGCAGGGCGAACAGGCGGCCGGGCCGCACGACGCGGCGCTGGACACGTCCGCCCTCGCACGCGGCCTCTACCTGGCCGTGCTCCGCGTGGACGGGGCCGTCGCGGCGCGGCGGCGTCTCGTAGTGCGGTAGCGGCAGGCGGGAACGCGGCGCGGGCGGCGGTACGTTCGCTGCGTCCGCCCCGACACGATGTCTCCCGCCCGACCGACCGCCGCGCCCGACGCCGAGCGCCTCGCCGCCTTCGCTGCTGCGCTCCGCCCGCGCATCGCCGGCGAGCTGCGCCTGGACGCGCTCCACCGCGCGCTCTACGCGACCGACGCCTCGCTCTACCGCGAGCCGCCGATGGGCGTCCTCATCCCGCGTCACACGGACTGCGTGCAGGCGGCGATGGAAGAGGCCGCGCGGTTCGGCATCCCGCTGCTGCCGCGCGGGTCCGGCTCCAGCCTCGCCGGCAGCGCCGTCGGCGCGGGCCTCGTCATCGACACGACCAAGCACCTCGCGCAGATCCACGCGGTGGACGCCGAGGCGCGGACGGCGACGGTCGGGCCGGGCGTCGTCTGCGACAGCCTCAACTCCGCGGCGGGCGTCCACGGATTGCGGTTCGGTCCGGACCCGGCCTCGTCCAACCGGGCCACCTTCGGCGGGATGCTCGGGACGAACGCGACGGGCACGCACTCCATCCAGTACGGCGCGATGGTGGACCACGTCGAGACGGCGGACGTGCTGCTGCGCGGCGGCGTCCCGGCTCACTTTGCCGCGTT
>JANPJI010000644.1:0-4322 GCA_031425425.1 Rubricoccaceae bacterium | reverse complement strand
CGGCCTTCCACGCGCACCCGTACGGCCACCCCGTCATCGGCTGGCGCTCGGACGTCGAGACGGTGACGGCGGCCGGGCTCCGCGGTTTTTACGACGCCGCCTACTGGCCGCGCAACGCGACGGCGACCGTCGCCGGGGCGTTCGACCGGACCGAGGCGCTCGACCTCATCGACCGCCACTTCGGCGCGATCGCATCTGGACCTGGCGACGGCATGCCGGCCGATGAACTGCCGGTGACGCGCGAGCCCGAGCAGCGCGGCGAGCGCCGCGTCGTGCTCAGGCAGGCCGGCGAGCTCGGCTCGGTCATCGTCTCGTACAAGGCCCCCGCCGGGCTCGACGCCGATGCGGACGCGCTCGACGTGCTCGTCCAGGCCCTCGCGGCGGGCAAGAGCGGCCGCCTCTGGCGGCGCCTCACCGACGCCGGCCTCACCACGAGCTCGTTCGCGTTCTACCCGCGCCTCCGGGACCCCGGCCTGTTCACGCTCTACGGGGCGCTCGCGCCGGACGTCGAGCACGCGGCCGTCGAGGCCGAGCTGATCGCGGTTCTGGACGACGTCGCCCGCGACGGGCTCACCGAGGCGGAGCTGGCGCGCGGCCGCCGGCAGGTCGTCGCCGACGAGGCGTTCGGCCGCGACGGGGCCTACGCGGTCGTCGCGCAGCTCAACGAGGCCATCGCCGTCGGCGACTGGACGCTCTACGCCGACTACCAGGCGCGCATCGAGGCCGTCACGCTCGCCGACGTGCAGGCGGCGGCCGGGCGTCTCGTCAATCCCGACCGGCGGACCGTCGGCCACTACGTCCCCTCCTGACTCGTGTCCGACCTGACCCTCGCGCCCGCCCTTCCGTTTGCCACCCGGACCGTCGACGTCGACGCTGGCCCGGCTCGTCTCCTCGTCCTACCCACCGCCACGCGCGACGTCGTGAGCTTCCGCGGCTCGTTCCTCACCGCGCCCGACCTCGGCGCGGCCGACGACCTCGCCCTCGGCATCGTCGCCGACGTGCTCGACAAGGGGACGCGCACGCGCGACCGCCACGCCTTCGCCGACGCCCTCGACGGGCGCGGGGCGCGCCTCTCGTTCTACTCGGACAGTCTGCGCATCGGCTTCGCCGGGCGCGCGCTCCGCAGCGACCTCGCGGACGTGCTCGCGCTCGCCGCCGAGGCCCTGCGCACGCCGCTGCTCGACGACGGAGAGATCCGCAAGGCCGTCGACCGCTCCGTGGCCAGCGTCCGCCGCTCCCGCGACTCGACGGGACAGCAGGCGTCCGGCGCGCTCGCGCGGCGGCTCGTCGGGCCGGACCACCCCAACTTCGTCCACACGCCCGACGACGAGGAGGCGCGGACGTCCGCGCTCACGCCCGACCGCGTCCGCGAAGCGTGGGCGCGCCACGTCGGCTCCGACGGGTTCACGCTCGCGCTCGTCGGCGACGTGGACCCCGGTGGGGCGGCGGCGACCGTCGCCGACCGGTTCGGGGGCTGGGAGGCGCACGGGCTGGTTGCGCGTTTCGCTCCCGACGCCCGGCCCGGGGCTCCCGGGCGCGAGGACATCGCCCTCGCCGACCGGACGAGCCTCGACGTGCGCCTCGGCCACGCGGCCGACGTCCGCCGGGACAGCCCGGACTTTCTGGCCGCCTACGCGGCCGTCTTCGCCCTCGGCGGCAACTTCTCGAGCCGGCTCATGCAGACCGTGCGCGACGAGCAGGGCCTGACGTACGGGATCAGCGCCAGCCTCGGCGGCGTGGCGGTGGAGCACGACGCCACGTTCGGCGTCTCGGTGACGCTGAGCCAGGAGAACCTGGAGCGCGGCATCGCGGCCGTCCGCGCCGAGGTCGAGCGGTTCGTCGACGAGGGCGTCTCGGCCGAGGCGCTCCAGCAGGCCCGGACGACGCTCGCCGGGCAACACGTCGTCGCCCTCGCGACGACAGGCGGGCTCGCGGCGCGCCTGCTCGTCAACGCCGAGCGCGGGTTCGACACGGGGTACCTCGACCGCTACCCGGATCTCGTGAGGACGCTGGAACAGAAGGAGTTGACGGACGCCTTGCGCCGGCACGTCCGTCCGACCGACCTTCACACGGTCGTCTCCGGTACCCTCCCCACCTAGCCGCCGCCTCGTCCCATGCGCTTCCTTCCGACATTCGGGCGCTCCCTCGCCCTCGTCCTCGCCGCCTCCGGCCTGTTCGCCGCCTGCAACTCGGCCCCGGCCGGGCCGGTCACCGAGACGGGCACCCTCGCAACCGGCGACCTCACGCTCACCGGCGGCGAGTTCCAGGACGGCTACACCGTCCGCGCCAAATCGGGCCAGTGGATCAAGGTGGACCTCCGCTCGACGGCGTTCGACCCGTACATCATCCTGCGGACTCCCTCGAACCAGCAGTCCGAGAACGACGACCACGGGGGCGACCGCAACCACTCGCAGGTGGTGTACCAGGTCGCCGAGGACGGGCAGTTCCAGATCATCGCGACGTCCTTCGCCACGGGCGAGACGGGAGCGTACACGCTCGTCTACGAGGTGACCGACGCCGAGCCCGCAGCAACTCCCGGCACCACTGCCGGGGACGCTCCGCCCTCTGGGACGGCTCCCGATGCGCCGCCTGACACGGAGCCCGACCCGACTCCTCCCGCCGCAGACGAGCCCGAGGGCGAGTCCGGTGCGGACGCGACCGGCGGCGGGGGCGGGGTCAAGATCTAGCCGACCGGGCAGCCCCCGTCGTGCCTCCTGCCCACATGCGCCCCGGCCCGGATCGACCGGGCCGGGGTTCTGCATGTATGACGGGCGCGAGCGTCCTTCGGTCGGTCGGGGTGCCGCACGGAACGGGCTTCGCTCACCTGTGAAAACCATACTTGCGGGAACGGGGCGGGCGCGTTCGGGTGAGACCGAGACCCTTCCGGCCTTCCGGCCGATCCCCCCTTTCTTCCCGATCCCATGGACCGCACCTCGATTCTGAATACGTACGTCACTGACATGCACGCCGTCGAGACGCACATCCACGCGGCCGTCGAGCGTCAGCTCGAGTCCGACGACACGCGGCGCTACCCCGACGCCGTCCGGGCCCTGACGGCCCTCCACACGACCCTGGCGGCGCACACGACGGCGCTGAGCCGGTACAACGACAAGACCGAGGGGGGCGGGCTCCTGGAGGCGGCCAAGGAGGCCCTCGGGAGCGCGCTCGGCGTCGCGGCGGGCCTCTACGACCAGATCCGGACGGACAAGGTGTCGCGCATGATCCGCGACAGCTACACCGCGACGAGCCTCGCCGCGATCAGCTACCACATGCTGTACACGACGGCGCTCGGGCTCAAGGAGGCCGAGGTCGCGAGCCTCGCGCTGAGCCACCTCAAGGACCTCTCGCCGATCCTCGTGGACCTCTCGAAGGTCGTGTGCACGGTCGTCGCCGACGAGCTGGACGACGAGGACAAGGTCTACACGTCGTCCGTCGGCGAGCAGGCCGTCCGCGACACGCAGGAGGCGTGGAGCGCCGAGAACGTCGAGAACTAGACGGCCTAGCCGTCCGTCTGGCGGGGCGCTCTGGCAACGGGGTGCCCCGCCGTTCGTTCTGGGCCGCGTGCTACCGGCCGCGGAGCCACTGGGCGGGGTTGACGGGGCGGCCGCCCTCGAACAGCGCGAAGAACAGCTGGGAGCCGCGCCGGTCGCCCGCCGTCCCGGCCCGCCCGACGACCTGGCCGGCCCGGATCGACTGGCCGCGCGACACGACGACTTCGGAGAGGTTGCCGTAGATCGTCGTGAAGTCGCCGTGGGAGACCATGACGAAGGTCCCGTAGGTCGCCATCGTCCCGACGCGCTCGACGGTGCCATCGTAGACGGCCCGCGACGGCGCACCGGGCTGGGTCGAGATGTCGATGCCGATGGACTGAATGGACGTCCCGTAGTCGGGGTCCGTCCGCGTGCCGAAGGTGCCGGTGAGCGTCCCGTCGGCGGGCCACGGGAGGCGGCCGCGGTTCTGGCGGAACGAGCCCGACAGGTCGGCCGGGACGTCGCGCGCGGGCTCCGACCGCGCCGGCTCCGCACGCGTAGGCGCGACCGGGTCGGCCCGCCGAGGCGTCGGCGCCGTTCGGGGTGTTGGACGGGGCGTGGAGCGGGCCTCGGGCGTCATCGTCCGGATCGGTGCCGGCGCAGCCTCCGGAGTGGGAGCGCGCCGCGTGGCGGGCTGCCGGGCGGGCGGACGAGCCGCCGCGACCGGGGGCGAGGCGGGGACGGGCGTCGGGAACGCCGAAGGAGTCTCGGCGGCGCGTCGCGGCGTGGGCCGGAGGCGCAGGTCGCGGCGCTGGGCGGCGCGCCGCGCCGCGGCGTCGGCCTGGCGCTGGA
>JANPJI010000643.1:0-4541 GCA_031425425.1 Rubricoccaceae bacterium | reverse complement strand
GATCGCGCCGAGGTACACAACCGGGTGGAGGCCGAGCGACGGGCCGCCCATCAGGGCGCTCGCTGCTGCGAGGGCCGCGAGCCCGGCCACGACGCCGGCGAAGATGGCCAGGCCGCCCGCCGACGGGGTCGGGACCTTGTGCAGCTTGCGGTGCCCGTCAGGGCGGTCGTGCCACGTGCGGTCGGTCGCAAAGCGCCGGACGGCCGGCGTGGCGACGACGGTCGCCCCGAGAGCGACTGCAAAACCGGCCAGCGCGAGGAGCAGAAGGACCATACAGGATGTGGCAGGAGCCAGAGCAGCCGCGAGAATCGCGACCTGTGAGTGGGGAGCGCCTGTGAACGACCAGGCGAGAGGCGGACGCACGGCCGAACGGTTTCAGCTCCCGCTGCGCGCGATCAGGAAGATGAGCGACGCGAACGAGGCCACACGCGCGGCGATGTCCAGGCCTTCGAGGAACGTGAACCGGTCCGGGATCGGGGTCGAACTGGTGGTCACGTCGATCTGGACCACGTCTCCGGTCTGCAGGACCGGGTGCCGCCCCGGCTCCCGCAGGAACTGATCGGGGTCGGCCTCATAGATCGCAGCCCGGACGCCGCCCGCGTCGCGGAGGACGCGAATCGCGGTGGTCTGCGTGGTCACCCGGGACGGCTCCCGGATGGTCACCGACGGCGTCGGCGAGATGCCCGCAAGCGCCACGAAGTCGGACAGGGTCGTTCCTTCAGCGACGAGGTACACGCCGGCCCGCGTGCCCGACTGCGTCAACAGGATCTGGATGTTCGGGGCACCGGGTTCAGTGAACACGAAGTACGCGGCTCCCTGGTTGACGATCGGCGGGAGGCCGGTGGGCGTGCCGGGCTGGGCGTGCGCGGCCGAGGCGACGAGCGCGAGCGCCCAGCAGAGGGCACGGGTGGACCGGAGAGTCATTCTAGAGAGGGCGTTCACGTGCGGGGGGTGTCCTTCGGTGCCGGACTGGAACCACGGCGCTTCTTGGTGTCGTCCTTGCGGGGCTTCTGCCCGTAAGCACCGTACTTCGAGTAGGGGCCGTAGCGGGAGTAGTGGCCGTAGGTGTAAACGTAGCCGGCCGCGTGCTCAAGCGAGAACCGGTTGAGCACGGCACCGATCACCTCGGCTCCCACGTCGTCGAGGTGCGCAAGGGACTGCTCGATGTCGCCGGCTTTCGTCTTGCCCGCACACGTCACGAGGAGCGTGGCATCGGCCTGCGTCGAGAGCAGCACGGCGTCGGTCGCGGCGAGGACCGGCGGCGTGTCGATGATGACGACATCGACCACGTCGAGCAGTGCCTGGAGGAGAGCCCGGACCGGGGGCGCGCCGAGGAGTTCGGACGGGTTGGGCACGAGGAACCGCCCGTCGCCGGGGCCGGCCATGCCTTCCTCGACGGCCACAGCACCCGTCGGGATCACGAAGAGGCCGTCGACCCCGCTCGAGAAGTGCGTGTCCAGCCACGTGTTGAGCACGTCGGGGCTCGTCTCGTCGACGGCGAGGAGCTGGGCGAGACCGGTCGTGCTCCGGATGCCGAACACCTCGTGCTGGCGGGGCCGGCGGAGGTCGGCGTCGATGAGCACGGTCCGCCGCCCGGCCTGGGCGAACGTCACCGCGAGGTTGGCGGCCGTGGTGGACTTGCCCTCCTCGGGGCCGCTGCTCGTCACGACGATGGAGCGGACGACCATGCCCGGACGGCTGAACTGGACGCGCGTCCGGAGGTGGCGGTACGTCTCCGAGGCGGGCGAGAGCGGGGCGTGGAGCGTCACGAGTTCGCTCACGATGTCCCGGCCGGCGACCTCGATGGTCGCCACGCCGCCGAGGTCGTCGCGGACGGTCGGCTTGAGGTCCGGGATCGCCTCGAGGACCGACACGCCGAGCGCGGTCACGTGATCAGGCTTGTGGATGCGGTTGTCCACCTTGTCGCGGGCGAAGGCGAGCACGAGCCCGAGGCCGAGGCCGGCGAGGAGCCCGAGGCCGACGCTGCGGAACGGGCCGGAGCCGGCCGGGACGACCGGGACGTCGGCCTGGCGCAGGATGCGGGCGTAGCCCGGCTCCGACTCCTCGGCGATCTGGGTCTGCTGGAGCTGCGTGACGACGTACTCGTACATCTGCGCCGCGTGGGCCTGGTCGCGTTCGACGCTCCCGATGGCCGTCTGCTGGCCCGGCGCGCGTCGCGCCTGCCCTTCGACCTGCCCGATGCTGCGGTTGAGCTGGGCGACGCGGCCCTGGAGGCCCGAGATGGCGACGCGCTCCTGCGCGCTCTGGCCCTTCAGCCCGGCGACATGCGCGAAGCCGGCCGCCGGGGCCGTGATCCCGCCCGCCGCCATGACCTCGGCCGTGAACTGCGTCGTCAGCGTCGCCTTCTCGCGCTCGAGCCCTTCGATCTGCTGGTCGATCCGGACGACTTCGGCCCGCTGGCTCGCGTCGCCGCCGCGGCTCGCAGCGTACGTCTCGAACGGGATCTTCTCGTTTTCGAGGCGCGCAATCGCCTGGTCGATGGTGCCGATCCGGCGCTCGATGTTGGACGACATGCGCTCGGCGAGGCGCGGGCTGATGTCGCTCAGCTGGTCGTTGATCGCGCCGAGCTGGTTCTGGTGCATCTGGAGGTCGATCATCGCCTCGTCGCGCTCGGAGCGCAGCGCCATGGCCTGGCTCGTCAGCGCGCCGGCCCCGGCGACGGACGCCCCGGCGGAGCTGAGCTGGCCGGCGACGCGGCCGTCGGCGGCTTGCAGTTCGCCTCGGAGCCGCGCCGCCTGCTCCTGGAGGAACTCGCGGGTCGAGGTGAGGTAGCTCCGGCTGGCCGTCTGCGTCTGGCGGACGTACTCCTCGGCGTACGCGTTGGCCCACTCGGCTGCCGCGCGCGGGTCCGAGCTCGTTCCGACGATCTGGATGGCGCTGGCCACGTTGCGGCTGGCGAGTTGGAAGCGTGCACCGCCGGCCGGGAGCGTCCCATTTTCCTGCTTCAGGCGCTCCGCCACGCGCTCGCGGATCCCGCGCGACGAGCTCAGGATGAACAGCTCGGTCTCGGTCGAGCGGTTGTCCCGCACGAACGGAGCCGAGGATCCGGTCGTCGGGGTCCCCTCGGCCGTCGGCGCGACCTTTTCGAGGTCGATCAGCACGACCGCGTCCGCCTCGTAGACAGGGCGCTGCATGAAGGCAGACACCGCGGCGACGGCCCCGACCAGCAGGAACGTCCCGAGGATCAGCCGGCGGCGGCGGTAGAGGAGGTCGATCGTCTCCTCGAACTGCTTCTTGCCGGGTCGCATCGACCGTCGGGCAGATCGGTGGGAGCTGGGTTGAACGGTGGCCATTATCGGTACGAGTGAGCGCAGGATGGGAACGATGAGGAGAGTACACCGCCTTCTCTGGCCTTTCAGCCAAATTGAGGCGCAGCCGGTTGTCCGCCTTTGGCGCACGTTCGGCCGGCCGCGTGTCTTCGGATCCCCCGATGCGCGCGCCGTGCCACCCCCGGTTGAGACGCCCACACCGGGCCGGTGCGTCAACGAGGCCGGTCCGATTCTCACGGTGATCCGCCTGGGGGCCGAATCCCGTGTCCCGCTGTGCGATCCCGCCGATACGGTTCCGGCACCCCGACCCCGCCCGGCATGTTTGTGTTCGTCGCCTCCTTGGTTTCCCTGGCCATCCCCCACCCCGCGCCCGCTCCTGTTCCGGCCTCGCTCGCGGCACTGGCTGCGGCGTCGCTGCCGTCCGCGGTGTCGGCGTGGAGCCCGGCCTCTCTGCTGCAGCCGGCGCGTGGGCCGATGGCCTGGATGCCGCGCCCGGTCGCGTTCCCAGACTGCCCGGTCGCGACCGGCGTCAGCGCGACCGTCCTGATCCCGTCCGAGGCCGCGGTGTCGCAGCCGGGCGGCGCGCTCGAGCCCGGCGACGAGATCGCACTTCTCGGCCCCGACGGGACGTGCGTCGGCAGCGGCGCGTGGGCTGCGGCCGGGACGGCGATCGCCGTCTGGGGCGACGACCCCTTCACGCCGACCACCGAGGGCCTGGCACCCGGCGCGGCGCTCCAGTTCTCAGTCTGGGACGCCTCGGCCGGCCAGGCCTACCCCCCCTCCGAGGTCGGCGTCTCGTTCGTCCCCGGCTACGATGCGGCTGGCGGCTTCCGCGTCGACGGGCTTTACCTCGTCGCCGCCCGCGCCCCGACGGCGACGCCGCCCGCGCCTGCTGTTGCCGCTGTCGCGACGCTGGACCAGAACTTTCCGAACCCGGTTCGCGGCCGGACCCAGATCGAGTTCTCGCTGCCCGAGGCCGGGGCGGCATCGCTCGACGTGTTCGACGCGCTCGGGCGCCACGTCCGCCGGATCGCCGACGGGGACCAGGCGGTCGGCCCCCATACCGTCGCCTTCGACGCGGCGGGGCTCGCGAGCGGCGTCTACGTCTATCGGCTGACCGTCGGCGAGACGGTGCTGATGCGCCGGATGCTCGTGACGCGGTAGCGGCGCTCGCAGAAGCGCCGGTTCGCCAGAAGCTCACCCCGGCCAAGCCCTCCCGCCGCCGAGCGCCGCGCCGAGTCGTCTAGCTTA
>JANPJI010000642.1:0-6264 GCA_031425425.1 Rubricoccaceae bacterium | reverse complement strand
GCGGGCACGGCGCGCGCCTTGCGCAGCGCGAGCGCCTCGACGGCAGCGCCGGGGGCACCGCCGGGCCACGTCTCGTCCACGTGCGACGGGCGGACATCCGCGGCCAGCCCGAGGCGGCCGAGAAGGTCGCGGCGGCGCGGCGACGCCGAGGCGAGCACGAACGGGACGCGGAGGGTGAGCACGGGTGTCAGGGCGAAACCGGAAGATCGCCCTGCGACACGCTCAGAACCGGCGCACGGCGGGCCGGACCGGCTTCGTGACCGCGAGCCGCGGGCGGAGGTACGCCACCAGGCTCGTCGAGACGAGCAGGAGGAACGTGCCGACGAGCGCCCACCGGCCGACCCAGTCGCCGTAGCGCGAGTAGAACGTCGCCGAGCGGTACATGGGCACGTCGAGGGGCACGAGGCCCTGCTCCATCCACCCGGACGTCTGCTCGATCTCGCCGGACGGCTGGACGAGCGCCGAGACGCCCCCGACCGACGTCACGACGACGACGCGGCGCGACTCGATGGCCCGCAGGCGCGTCATGTGGAGGTGCTGGGCGAGGCCGCCGGACGGGCCCCAGCGGTCGCTCTGAGCGAGCACGACGAAGAGGTCGGCCCCGTCCGCGGCGAAGCGCCGGGCGTGGTCGCCGAACAGCGACTCGAAGCCGAGCAGCGGCGCCACGCGGGCTCCGCCGACCGGGAAGAGCGTCCGGCGGTCGCCGAGCACGGCCGGGGCGTCGGCGACGGGGATGCGGTGCATCTGGTCGTGGCGGAGGGTCGGCGCGTCGGGTCGCACGAGCAGGGCCGAGGTCGTCTCGAGCCGTTCGTCGCCCGCGATCCGGGTCGTCGCGCCGGTGATGAGGGCCACGTTGCGGAGCGCGCACCACTGCCCGAGGCGGGCGAGGACCTGTCGCTCGCGTTCGTCGCTGCCCATGTAGGGGAGCGCACCCTGCGGCCAGATGAGCATTCCGACGGTCTCTCGGTCGGCGCGTCCGGGCCGGATTCGCCCGGGGGAGTCCGCCGCGACCCGCTGGAGGAGCGGTTCCAGATTCATCGGTGCCTGCGCCGAGTCCGCAGCGCTCCACCGCCCGAGCAGGCGGTCCGAGAGAGAGGCGAGCACGTCCACGCGCCGCGCCTCGTTGGCGTCCCACGTCTCGATGGGGATGCCGGGCTGCACGATCCCGATGCGCGTGTAGCCGGCGGGCGTCTCGCTCCAGGCCGACCGCGCCGCGCCGTAGGCGGCCGGCAGTGCCACGAGGACGGCGAAGAACGCGACGGCGATTCCGCTCTCGCCGAGGCGGACCTGCCACGACTCGGCGAGGCCCTTTGCGGACATGGCGGCCGGCACGACCGCGAACCCGGTCACGTTGAGCAGGAGCACCCAGAAGGAGAGCAGGAGAACGCCGCCGAGGTCGGCCGTCTGGATGAACGGGAGCCCCTCCACCTGCGTGTGGCCCAGCAGCAGCCACGGCACGTCCACGGGGGCGATCAGGAGGAGGTACTCGGCCGACAGCACCGTCAGCACGAGTGCGGCGAGCCCCACGACGAGCCCGAACCGGCGGCGGACGACGCCCGCCAGCGTCACGGCCCCGACGAACGGGAGGGGCAGGATGAGCAGCCCGAAGCCCCCCGCGAGCGCGGTCATCGTGTCGGCGTGGAAGAGCACCCAGAAGCCGGAGCACGCCGTCATGGTGAGCATGAGCGCGTAGACCTCGCGCGCGCACGCCTCGGCCGTTTTGTGCTCGTTCCACCGGACCAGCATCGGCACCAGGCCGATCCATGCGAGCGGGTAGAAGCCGACGGGCGGGAAGCTCAGCGACAGGCAGAGGACTCCGGCGAGCGACCACCCGAACGACCGGAACGGTCGGCCGGGTGCGGGGCGGCCCGGCGCGGGGCGTGGGGGCATGGGAGCGCGTGAAATGCGCGTGCGGTATCGGACTGTCTGCGGCGGGCTTAAGGCGGGCGGCAGTGGCCCCGAGCGGTCTGGGGGGTGCCTGCACGGCCACACTATCTTGACGGCCTCCCCCAGCCCTGGCGCGCGTGTCCGTTCTGACGGTCTGTAATCACAAAGGCGGCACCGGAAAGACGACCTCGTCGATCCACCTCGCGGCCGCGCTCGGGCACGCCGGCCGCCGCGTCCTCGTCGTCGACTTCGACCCGCAGGGGTTCCTCACGCGGATGCTCGGCGCGGACGAGCCGGCCCCCGAGCACTCGTCGCTCGCCCTGCTGGACGCCTCGGCGGACCTGCGGGCGTTCCCCGTGCAGCACGCGAGCGGCTTCGACCTCGTCGGCTCCTCGATGGCCCTCACGCGCGCCCTGCGGACGCTCACCAAGCCGACCGACGTCCTCTGGCTCCGCGAGACGCTCCAGGCCGGCCACGACTACGACGTCGTGGTCGTGGACACGCCCGCCGCGCTCTCGGTGTACACCATGAACGCGCTCGTCGCGAGCGACCTCGTCGTGATCCCGGTCACGCCCGAGTACCAGCCCGTCGTCGGGGCGGAGCAGACGTGGCAGACGTGCGGGCTCGTCCAGAGCAAGCTCAACCCGCGCCTCGGCGGCACGCGCTTTCTGCTCACCCAGGTGGACGCCCGCCTGAGCCGGCACGCGCGCTACTCGGCCTACCTCCGCGAGAAGTACGGCGACGCCGTCCTCACGACGCCCATCCGGACGAGCTCGTCGCTCGCGTCGTCCACCCGCGACGGGCGGACCGTCTTCGACCACCGGACCGAGACCCGCGGCGCGGTCGACTACCGGGCGGCGGCGGCCGAAGTGCTCGCCCTGCTGCCGGACACGTCCCCGGCTCCGGTGCCTTCCGCCCCTGTACCCGTTCCGGCACCCGTTCCGGCCGTGGGCTGGACGAGCCTCGACCGCTTCTAGCGATGTCTCGCCCTGCCGCTCTCTGGCCCGTGCTGGCCGCCCTCGCCTTCGCAGGCTGCGCGGGTGCCGGCCGAATGGACCCGGGTGGCCTGGCCGAGACGCTCTCGCCCGGCCCGCGCACACGCGCCGAGGCGTCGGCCTTCACCGAGACGTCCACCCACGCCGACGTCCTCGCCTTCCTCGACGCGCTCCCGCCGGACGCGCGCCGCCACCAGACCGACTTCGGGACGACGCCCGAGGGCCGCGCCCTCCCGCTCGTCGTGTGGGGCGCTGGAGGCGCCTCGGCCGAGGCCGTCCGGGCGACGGGCAAGACGCGCGTCCTCGTCTTCGCCAACATCCACGCCGGCGAGGTCGACGGCAAGGAGGCGCTCCTCGTGCTCCTCCGCGACCTCACCGCGGGCCGCCACGACGCCTGGGCAGACAGCCTCGTCCTCCTCGTCGCCCCGATAACCAACGCCGACGGGAACGAGCGCGTCGCCCCGGACAACCGCCCGCTCCAGCTCGGGCCGACGGCCGGAATGGGGCAGCGCCCCAATGCGGCCGGGCGCGACCTCAACCGGGACTTTACGCGCCTCGCCGCGGCCGAGAGCCGCTCGCTCGTGGCCGTGATGCGCGACTACGACCCGCACGTCGTCGTGGACCTGCACACGACCGACGGCACGCCGATGGCCTACGGCCTGACGTACGCGCCGGGCCTGCACCCGAACACGCCCCCGGCGATCTCCGCGGACCTGTTCCACCGCTGGCTGCCGGCCATCTCGGCGCGCCTCGCCGCTTCGGGCGGGCCGCTGACGTACCACTACGGCAACGTCCCGGGCGCGTTCGGCGAGGAGGCGTCCGCCCCGCGCGGGTGGTACTCGTTCAGCGCCCAGCCGCGCTACTCGACCAACTACGCCGGCCTCCGCGGGCGCTACGCGATTCTCTCGGAGTCGTACAGCTACGACCTGTTCGAGACCCGCATCCGCTCGTCGCGACGCTTTGTCGAGGAGATCGCCGAGCAGGTGTGGCGCGAGGCGTCGCACGTCAGGAGGACCGTCGAGTCGGCCGACCGCGCCTCGGCGGTGGGGGAGACCGTCGCCCTCCGCTCGTTCTTCGCCCCGCTGGAGCGGCCCGTCGAGATCCTGCTCGGGCGCGTCGACACGGTCGCCGGCCCGGCCGGGCCGATGCGCCGAAACACGGGCGCGGTGATCCCCGAGACGATGCCCGCCTTCGTCCGCTTCGCGGCCACCGAGACGACGCGCGCTCCGCAGACCTATGCCGTCACGTTTGGTCCGTGGCAGGAGGCGGTCCGCGACCTCCTCGACGCTCACGGCGTCCGCTACACGCTCGGCTTCACGTGGGGCACGGCCCGCGAGGGCTTCCGGGTGGACAGCGTGACCGTGAGCCCGCGGCTGTCGCAGGGAGTTCGCGTGCAGGAGGCGTTCGGGCAGTGGGTCGGCGTTCCCGCCGAGACGGCCCCGATGCCACGCCTCGCAGCCGTTCTCCTCGTTCCCATCGACCAGCCCCTCGGGCGGCTCGTCGTCGCCCTTCTCGATCCCCGGTCGGACGACGGCGTCGTCGTCTGGGGAATCGTCCCTGCCGACGCGCTCGCCACCGGCGACCTCGCCCCGATCCAGCGCCTCCCGTGACCCCGATGCCTATGTCCACGACCTCACACGCGGCGCTCGCCTCCCTGCTCGTCCTCGCCGGGTGCCGCGCCGGTGCCCCCGCCGAGGCGTCTGCCGCCGCCGGCCCCTCGCCCCTGATCGAGGTCGCCGACGCGGCGGCCCTCGTCGAGAGCGTCGCCGGGCTCGGCAAGGAGGCCGTCGTGCTCAACTTCTGGGCGACGTGGTGCGGCCCGTGCCGCGCCGAGTTCCCGACGTTCGTCCGCTACGACGCCGAGCACGCCGACGACGGCGTGGAGGTCCGCTTCGTGTCGCTGGACGACGCCGCCGACCTGCCCGCCGTGCGGGCCTTCCTGGACGAACACGGCGTGTCCGAGCCGTCCTACGTCTACAGCGGCCCGACCGACCTCACGACGCAGCTCAACCCGTTCGTCGGCGGGGCCATCCCGATCACGATGATCCTCGACGGAGACGGGATCGTGCAGCACACGACGGTCGGCGCGATGGCCTACGACGACCTCGCCGAACAGGTCGAGGCGGTGCGCGCCGGGGCGCGGCCGGCGGGCGGCGGGGCGGATCCGCGGTCGTAATCCGAAACGGACGGGCGTCTGCCCCGCTGTGACGGGCGGCGGGCCGAGGGCACACCGCAGTGGGCTTCTACACGGCGGTTCCGACCTGCGATTTCCCAACTTCCACTTCCCACCCTACATGATCGACACCGCCCGCGAACTCGACGCCCTCGTGGACCGCTGCCTCGCGGCCGAGGCCGTCGCGCTCGACACCGAGTTCGTCTGGGAGCGGACGTTCGTGCCCGCCCTGGGCGTCGTCCAGATCGGCCTGGGGCCGGACGACGTCCACGTCGTCGACGCGGCCAACATCGACTCGATGGAGCCGCTCGGCCGGCTTCTCGCCGACGCCGGCACGCAGAAGATCCTCCACGACGCCGGGCAGGACCTCCAGATCCTCGCCCGCGCGACCGGCGCGCGGCCGCGCAACGTGTTCGACTCGCAGCGCGCCGCCGGCCTCGTCGGGCTCTCCGCGACGTCGTCGCTCCAGGACCTCGTCCAGTGGGCCGTCGGCATTCATCTGGAGAAAGGGGAAACGCGGACCGATTGGCTCCGCCGGCCGCTCTCCGAGAAGCAGGTCGAATACGCCCTCGACGACGTCCGCTACCTGCCGGCCGTCCGCGACAGGCTCCTCGCCGAGGCGACGGCGCGCGGGCGCCTCGACTGGGTCGCGGCCGAGATGGCGCGCTACGAGGCGCCCGAGCTGTTCGAGCCGAACGACGACATGGACGCCGTCGACCGCCTCAAGGTGGCTGGCATCGGCCGGCTCAGCGGGCGCGACCGGGCCGTGCTGCGGCACCTCGCCGCGTGGCGCGAGCGCGAGGCGCGCGACCTCGACCGGACACGCCGCATGGTCCTCCCGGACGAGGGTCTGCTGGACCTCGCCGCTCGCGCGCCGCGCACCGACGACGACCTCGCGCGGACGCCGCTGACGGACAAGCAGCGCGCGCGCTTCGGGCCGGGAATCCTCGCGGCCGTCGCCGACGGGCTCGCGGCCGAGCCCGAGGCCGTCGAGCGCCGCGGGCGGCCCGGACCCGAGGACGAGCGCGACGCCGCGCGCCTGCTGCTCGCTCAGGCGTTCCTCGCCGGGCGCTGCGCCGTCGCCGGTGTGGACCCGGCCCTCGTGGCGACCAAGGCGGCCTTGAAGGAAATTGTGGACGCTGGGCCGGAGGCGGTCGCGGACCGGCTCACGGGCTGGCGCGCGGGCTTCGTCGGCGACGACCTCGCGGC
>JANPJI010000641.1:0-2957 GCA_031425425.1 Rubricoccaceae bacterium | reverse complement strand
ACGCGCCCGAATTGGCTCGACACGAGCAGTCCGCCGAAGCCGATGTTGTAGCCGTCCTCTTCGAGGCCGCGGTAGTCGATCGCGACGGTCCGGACGAGGTTGGGGAAGATGCCGAACGTCGTCTCGCGCTGCTGCGGCGTGAGACGGAACCGGTGCCGCGCGTAGAGCGCGTCCACGCGTACCGAGTGGTTCGCCGAGAGGCGCGCGTCGAGGACGCCCTGGACGTCGCGGAAGTCGGGGTCGTAGGTGCCTTCGAGCTCCTGGCCGGCGAAGAACCGCTGCGGGCGGGCGGAGCGGGCGGCAATGGCGAGGCCGACGCCGCGCCCGAGGCGGCCCTGGACCTGCGCTCCGGCGTCGAGCGTCGAGCCGTACGTCGTGCCGGTGAACGCGCCCTGCGGGCGGGCGTACGTCGCGTCGAGGACGGAGGCGAGCTTGCCGCCGTAGCGGGCCGGGAAGCCGCCGGCGAAGAGCGTCAGCCGGTCCGTGAGGTCGCCGTTGATGAGTCCGAGGCCTTCCTGTTCGCCCTGGCTGATGCGCAGCGGCCGGTAGATCTCGAAGCCGTCGATAAAGAACTGGTTCTCGTCGTAGGACCCGCCGCGGACCGAGAAGGCGTTCGAGAGCTCGTTGTTGGACGTCACGCCGAGTTCGGTCTGGACCGCCCGCGTGATGTCGGCGAGCGGGACCGGGATCGACTGCGCCGCGCGCGGATCGATGGCCGACACGCCGACGCCCTGTTCGGCGCGGCCCTCGACGACGGCCCCGGTCACGCCGCCGGCCTGTGCCTCGACGACTCGCATCCGCACGTCGAGCGTCGTCGTCTCACGGCGGCGCACGCTCACCGAGTCGCGGACGGTCTCGTAGCCGACGGCCGTGATGCGGAGCAAGTAGCGGCCCTCTGTGACGGAGAACCGGTAGCGGCCCTCCACGTCGGCGGCCGTCCCGAAGCCCGTCCCGTCGATGACGACGGTTGCGCCGGGCACGCCGAGGCCGGTCCCGCGCTCGGTCACGCGGCCGGTCACGACGCCCGAGACCTGGGCGAGCGCCGGGGCGGCGCAGAACAGAAGCGCGGCAACCGCCGCGAACGAGAAAGCACGCATAGTCAGGACCATCGGGGCGCGGCCGGGCCGCGCGGCGGACGAGGACGGGACGGGTGCCAACGGGCGACTAGGCGCGGACGGAGCGTGCGCCGCCAAAGTACCGACGCGCCACCCGCCCGCCGATCCCCGCCCACGTGCCCCGACAGGGCGGCTACGCGAGGCCGAGCCAGCCGTAGACGACGGCCCACAACTCGACGAGCGGCACGAACAAACCGAACGCAGCGCCGGCCGCGACCTGCCCCGGCGTGTGCGCCCCGACGCGGACGCGCGCCCACATCAGCACGGGCACGAGTACGAGCAGCGGGCCGACCGTCGCGAGCGTCAGCAGCGCCTCGGGGACGGCCGGGAGGTCGCGCCAGACGGTGAGGGCCGTGAACAGGAGCACGCTCACGAAGCCCGCCAGGCTCGTCATGTGCACCGAGATCTTCCACCGGAGGTTGATCAGCAGGATCGCGGCCGTGTTGAGCGGGAACAGGGCCGCGAAGGCGACGATCAGCGGGAGGGCCGGCCCCTCGACCGTCCGCCACAGCAGGAGCGCTCCGACGGCGTACGACGCGATCCCGACCAGGAACGGCCCCAGCCGGCTGTGCTGGTCGCGGACCTCGATGCTCTCGACGCGCCCCGCGCGGATCATCCCGAGCATGTACAGCAGCGGGACGAGGCAGAAGAAGACGGCCGAGACGCCGAACGTCCACACGAGCTGCACCGGACCCGCGCCGAAGTGGGCGTCGATGAGCGTGAACGCGACGGGCGGGAAAACGAGCGGGTTGAGCGTGTACGAGACGGCGCTGGCGAGGCGGTACGCGCGCGTCCGCTCGTCGCCCCCGGTCTGACGCGCGCGCGCGGCCACCGGCCTAGTACGCGCGGGCGTAGACGACGCGCGAGGCGGCGGGCTTGCCCGAGACGGGGTCCGTGCCGGGCTCCTCCGTGCCGTCGATCTGGCCGGGGAACGGGATGCAGCGGATCGTCGCCTTGGTCTCCTCCTTGATGCGCGCTTCGGTCTCGCCGGTGCCGTCCCACGGCGCGACGACGAACCCGCCGGCCTCGATGGCCGCCCGGAAGTCGGCGTCCGTCTCGGCGTGGACCGTTCCGGCCACGAGGCGCGCCTTGGCCGCGTCGAAGAGGCCCTGCTGGACCGCGTCGAGCGTTTCGCGGATGGCCTGTGCCACGCCGGCCTGCGGGATCGTGACCTTGTCGCCCGTGTCGCGCCGCGCCATCTCGACCGTCCCGTTCTCGACGTCGCGCCCGCCGAGCGCGAGGCGCACGGGCACGCCCTGCGCCTCGAACTCGGCGAACTTGTAGCCCGGCCGGTACTGGTCCCGCGCGTCCAGCGTGACGCGGATGCCGGCGGCGAGCAACTCGGCCTCGACACGGCGCGCGGCCTCCAGCACGGCCGTGCCGTCCTTGCCCGTGATCGGGACGATGGCGACCTGGACCGGGGCCAGCTTCGGCGGCATCACGACGCCCTTGTCGTCTCCGTGCGTCATGATGAGCGCGCCGATGAGGCGCGTGCTCGCGCCCCACGAGGTCGCCCAGACGTACTCGGGCTCGTTGTCCTTGTTCTGGAACGTGCAGTCGAACGCCTTGGCGAAGTTCTGCCCGAGGAAGTGGCTCGTGCCGGCCTGGAGCGCCTTGCCGTCCTGCATGAGCGCCTCGATGCAGTACGTGTCCACGGCTCCGGGGAATCGCTCTGCGGGCGTTTTGACGCCCTGGAGGACCGGCATCGCCATCCAGTCCTGGGCGAAGGTGGCGTAGACGCCGAGCATGGTCCGGGTCTCCTCGACCGCTTCCTGCTCCGTCGCGTGGGCCGTGTGGCCCTCCTGCCAGAGAAACTCGGACGTGCGGAGGAAGAGGCGCGTC
>JANPJI010000640.1:0-5638 GCA_031425425.1 Rubricoccaceae bacterium | reverse complement strand
GCGGCCGTCGTGCCGTAGTTGTAGTGCCGCCGGTACGAGCCCTGCACGATGAGGCCGGGCACGCGGGCCGCATCGAGGCGCTCCTTGGACGCCTCGTCGAGGTCGCGGACGAGCACGACGTACTGGCGGCTCGCGCGGTCCGCGACGCGCTGGCGGAAGTGGGCCGCGCCGCGGCCGGTCGCGTCGCCGAGGATCTGATAGAGCGTGTCCGCGTGCTCGCCGAAGTCCGCGACGGTCGGGTCGGCGGCGATCTCGAAGCGGGCCGTGTTGACGGCGAGTGCGCGGCCGGCACGGTCCAGGATGGCCCCGCGCTGGGCGGGCAGGTCCACGACGGACTCGGCCTGCCGGAGGCCCCGCGCGCGCAGCTCCGCCCCGTCGCCCACGGCCACGCGCACCATCTGCACCACGACCAGCGCCGGGAGCACCAGCAGCAGGCCGAAGATGCCGTAGAGGCGGGTCAGGATGACGTGGCGGGGGTCGATGGCCGGGGGGAGGGGTGAAGCGAGAGAGGCGGGCGCCGGCGAGCCGGGGCTCAGCGTCGGCATCGGGCCGTGTGGGGGGACGCGCCCGCCCTCGGTCGCTCCGGGGGGATCAGGGGAGGTGGATCGGGACGCCGTATGCGACGCCCTCCTGGAGGCCCAGCGCCGCGGCACGGGGCATCACGGCGTCGGGGCCGGTCATGCGGTCGAACTCGCCGCGGAGGCGCTGCCCGGCGAGGCGGAGCTGGACGTTCTCGCGGCGGGCCTCCTGGAGTTCGGCGAGCGTCGAGCGGGTCGCGTAGACGTGCGCCACGAAGAGCGTCGCGACGACGCACGCGATGAGGACGAGAAGCCCGAAGCGGAGGCTCGGGACGGCGTCGAACGGGCGGAGGCGGGCGGCCTTGCGGGCGGCCACCTGAACGGCCTTGCGCGAGCCTGCCGCAGCACGCCCGCCGTGCTGGATGACGCCGCCGGCGGACCCGTCCGTCCCGCCGAGGTCGGCCCAGCCGGGCAGGGACGTGCCGCGGCGCGCCTTGCGGACGGCCAACGCGGGGGCGGGCACGCGGCGCACAGCGGCGGCCTTGGCCGGAGCCACAGCCGAGGGGGGCGTTTTGCGGGCGCGCGGCGTTGTCGGCTTGGGCGTGGCCTTCGGGGTCGCAGTGGTCGGCATGGGCGGGAGGGAAACAGGCAGAAGGGCGAGATCCGGTAGCGGAGGCGGGCAGCCGGCGTGCACGATGCACAGCCGCGCGGCCCGCCTACGCCCCCGGACGTCGCTCGGGGGGCTCGGTGCGCGGCCCGCGGGCCGCGTGCGGCGTCTCGGCCGCGGGGGAGACTTCGGCGATGCGGAGGCGGGCCGAGCGCGCACGGCCGTTGCGGGCCACCTCGGCGTCGGTCGCGACGACGGCGCGACGCGTGACGGCCGCGAACGGCGTCAGCGGCCGGCCGAAGGCGTCTTTCTGGACGTCTGCCTCGAAGCGGCCGGTTCGCAGGAAGTGCTTGGCGCGGCGGTCTTCGAGGCTGTGGTAGGCGATCACCGCGAGGCGCCCGCCGGGCTGGCCGGTGGCGGGGCGGGCGAGGACGCCGAGCGCGGCGGGGAGCGCACGCTCCAGCACGGCCATCTCGTCGTTGACGGCGATGCGGAGTGCCTGGAAGACGCGGGCCAGCGCCTTGCCCTCGTCTCTCGTCGGGACCGAGGCGCGGACGGCCGCGGCGAGTTCCGCTGTCGTCTCCATACGGGCGGCGCGCTTGACCGCCGCGGCGATCTGGCGCGAGCGGCCTTCCTCGCCGTAGGCGTAAATCGTGTCGGCGAGTTCCGTCTCGCTGAGGCGGTCGATGAGGCTGGCGGCCGTCTCGCCAGCCTGGCCGTCCATGCGCATGTCGAGCGGTCCGTCGTGCATGAACGCGAAGCCCCGCGCCGGAGCGTCGAGCTGGCGGCTGGACACGCCGAGGTCCAGCAGCACGCCGGCGGCCGCGCGGCCGTGGTCCGGGCCGAGGCCGGCCGCGCCGAGGAGGGCCGCGATGTCGGCGAAGTTGCCCCGGAGCGCGACGAACCGGCCGGCGGCCTCGGCCGCGGCGAGGCGCGTGCGGGCCGTGGCGAGCGCCTCGCCGTCCTGGTCGATGCCGACGACGAGCGCGCCGGGCGCGAGCGCGTCGAGGAGGGCCGCCGCGTGGCCGCCGCCGCCGAGCGTGCCGTCGACGTATAGCCCCGCCGGATCCGTGACGAGGCCGGCGACGGTCTCCGCAGCGAGGACGGGCGCGTGGTAAGCCGTCGCGTACGGAGCCGTGGCGTCGTGCGTGTCCGGGCCGAGCACAGCCGGTCCGGCGGTCCGCGCAGAGCGGGACGGGCGGCGGGGGCGGGGCGGACGGGACATGACGGCGGGCATGAGGAGAGAGCCGGAGCGGCTAGCGGGCAGCCATGACGGCCTGGGCGAGCGACTCGTAGGACGTGTCCTTGGCGTTGAGGTAGGCCGCGAAGCGGGCCGGGTCCCAGATCTCGATGTGGTCGAAGGAGCCGATGATGAGGGCCTTGCCGCCGGGCTGGATGCCGGCGAACTCGAGGAGCGACTTCGGGAGCGCGGCGCGGCCCTGGCCGTCCAGCGTCACGTCGTCGGCCCACATGCTGATCTCGCGGACGAACTGGCGGGCCTCGCCGTCGAACATGTTGAGGCTGTTGATCTGGGCCTCGATCTTCTCCCAGCCGTCGGCGGGGTAGAGGAACACGCAGGGCTCGAAGCCGCGGGTGGCGACGAAGGCGTCGCGGATGTCGGGGTTCACGGACTTGCGCATCTTCGCCGGCACGGGGACTCGCCCCTTGCCGTCGACGGAGTACTCGGCTTGTCCTTTGAAACCGGCCACGCCGGGGTCCCTGAGTGCTGGTGTGTGCGGCAGGGACAGGCTGGGACGCTTCCCCACTTTTCCCCACCGCTCACCGAAAGTACCCCGAGCGCCCAAAGCGGCAAGAAAAGGGGGAAAACAGGGGGTTTCTGTGGATAAGTCGGCCCGATCTGCCCCTCGCCTCCGGATACCTCCCGGCCTGGTAAAAATGTTTTCACCCTTGAAACACCTGAGGTGAAAACGTGTTCACCCTGCGACACCTGTGTGCCGCGCCGCGCCGTCAACCCCTCGCCCGCCCTCTTTTCCGCGCCACGATGCCCGTCCGCGACCGCCTCACGGAGCGCCAGAACCAGGTCTTCGAGTTCATCCGCTCGCACGCCCGCGACGCCGGCCGCCCGCCGACGATCGTCGAGATCGGGCGGCACCTCGGGCTCCGCTCGTCCAACGGCGTCCACAAGCTGCTCGTCGCCCTCGAAGGCAAGGGCTACATCGAGCGCGTCCGCCACGAGGCGCGCGGCATCACGGTCCTCGACGACGACGCTCCGATGTTCGCGTTCGACGACGGCCCGCCGAGCGTCTTCATGCCCCGCGCCGTGACGTCGGCCGTGGCGAAGCGGCCGCTCGCGCGCGGGCGCCAGCCGGTCCTCGTCGAGCCCCGCGTGATGCCCCGCGGCGTCGCGCTCGACGACTGCCTCGCCGTCGTCGTTGGGGACGACGGGATGAACGGCGACGGCATTCGCAAGAACGACCTCGTCGTGGTCGAGGAGGCGGACTGGAGCGACGTCCCCAACGGAACGGCCGTCGTGGTCCTGTTCGACGACCGCGTGGTCGTCCGCCGGTTCGAGGCGGCCAACGGCCGGCTCCACTTCCGGGCGTCGGACAAGACGTACCGCGCCGAGTCCTTCGACCCGAAGGATGAGGCGTGCTACGTCGTCGGGCCGGTCCGCGCGCTCATGCGCCGGCTGTAGGGAGGGGGTTGAAGAAAAAGACAGCTGGAGAGAAAGGCCGCTCATCCACGCGCCCTCTCCACACCCCTTCTCTCGATCCCTTCGCTCTCGTCCGGCCCGCCGGACCCGCCCCTACTGGTACGGCGCGAGCGCGGCGTAGAGCGCACGGAACGCCTGGCTCATGCGCTTCTCGACGGTCTTTACCGACACCCCGAGCGCCGGCGCGATCTCGGCGTACGTGAGCCCGCCGTAGCGGCTGAGCGTGAAGGCGTCGCGCTGGGGCCGGGGGAGGGCGTCGACCGCTGCGTCGACCGCCGCGCGAAGCTCGGTGAGGCGGAGGTCTCCGTCCGGGTCGGCGAGGCTCGCCGGAGGACCGCCGCCGGACCACGCCGCCTCCAGATGGCGCCCGACGACGACCCCGTGCTTGGCGAGGTCGTACGTCCGGTGGCGGACGGCGCGGTAGAGGTACGGGGCGGCGGCGCGGCTGGCGTCCCACTGGTGGCGACGCTCCCACAGGCGGACGAACACGTCCTGGACGATGTCGCCGGCCAGCTGGTGGTCGCACAGCAGCCGGCCGGCGTAGCGGCACAGCGGCCCGTAGTGCGCCACGAACAGGGCGTGGAATGTCGCGGTGTACGCGGCCTCGCGGCGGGGATCGCCGAACGCATCGGCAGCGGTGACAGGCTCGACGTCTGAGACCATTGGACTCGGTGCGGCTTCCCAGGCCGTTCGCCCGGCCGTCAGCTTCGGCACGAGAGGAGTACCGCGCCAGGCCGTTCGCTGTCAGTATGCAGCGCGAGGCTCCCGCCGCTGTAACCCCCTTGTGATCTTACCATTTAGTTCGGCGGGGCCGGACCGGTGGGGCCTGCCGCCGCCGGGCGAGCGCGGGGCGCTCCGGCTCACCCGCCACCGTCCGATCCAGCCCGGCCCCCGCGTGACCGGGACCCCGTCACCCCCCGGTCGCGAACACGACGGCTCTGGGGACGGCGCTCTCCGTCTGCTCCAGCGCCGCGCCGAGCTGCCCGTCGCGGTTGCCGCCCCAGGCGCGGACTGCGCCGCCGTCGAGCAGGCCGAGGCCGCCATCGGTGCCGGCGCGGACCTGCACGTAGCCGCCGCTGCCGAGTACGAGCTGCGGCGCGGGGACGACCGCACCCGCATCGACGACGCCGGTCCCGAGGCGGCCGTCGGCGGCCGAGCCGAAGCACGTCGCGCTGCCGGCCCGGGAGCGCACGCACGCGTGCGTCTGCCCGACCGCGACGGAGGCGTATGGCGCACCGGCGCCGCCGGCGACGGCCCCCGGAACGGCCACGGCCCCCGTACCGGCCGGGGAGTCGCCCCAGCAGTACAGCGTCCCGGACACGGCGACGCCGCAGGTCGACCCGGTCGCCTCGCCGCCGGTCGCGGCGCGCTCGAACGGGATCCCCCCCGAGACCGGAGCGGCACGGGGTCGGTCCAGCCGGGAGCCGTCGCCGAGCTGGCCCGTCGTGCCCGCGCCCCAGCAGTACAGCCCGCCGCCGGCCGCGACGGCGCACGTGTGGCTGGCCGTCGGCCCGAGGTCGGCGAGCGCGACGACCGCGACGCCATCGAGCCCGGTCACGCGCTTCGACAGGACCTGGCTGGCTCCGATGGTGCCGCTGCCGAGCTGGCCGCGGTCGTTCGCCCCCCAGCAGTAGACCGTCCCGCTCTCGCCGAGCGCGCACGTGTGCGCGGCCCCGGCGACGACGTCGCGGAAGCCCGTCTCGGCGACCGAGGCGGCGGCGGGGTTGTCGAGCAGGGCGCGGTTGGCCCCCGGACTCGACCCGAAGCTGCCGAGCTGGCGCGACCCGTTGGCGCCCCAGCAGTACACCGCGCCGTCGTCGACGGCGGCGCACGCGTGCG
>JANPJI010000639.1:0-1861 GCA_031425425.1 Rubricoccaceae bacterium | reverse complement strand
CTCAGGCCCGTCCCGATCTCGGCGATGCGCCCGTCGCGGACGAGCACGTCGGTGTTCTCGAACGTGCCGCGCGAGACCGTGTGGACGGTCGCCCCGCGCACGAGCAGGCTCCCGCGGGCCGACGCGGGCGGGAGGTCAGCGGGCGTCTGCGCGGCAGCGGCTAGAGGCAGGAGCGCGGCGAGCGCGGCGAGGCGAATCATGGAACGCGGGAAGGGTCGGTCGAGGGGAAGGCGAACGCTCACGTCGGGAGCGACCCGGTCACTCCGGCGCGCGGGTGCCGGTTGCCGGGAACGTGCCGAGCGGGCCGACCTCGGCCGTCCCGCTGAACGCGTCGCCGGCGATCGTGCCCGACACGACGACGGTCCCGATGTCGGGCGCGGTGAACTGGAACGAGAGGACCGCCCCGTCGAGACGGACAGACGAGAGCGGAAGCGTCTGCTCGTCGAAGGAGGTCGTTCCGGTGAAGGCACCGGGCGCGCCGGAGATCGTGAACGTCCCTCGCTGCTCGCCGCCGGGCGCCGCGACGACGAGTGCCCACGTGCCGACGGCGACTGCCGCCGCGCCGGTCGTGTCCGCCGCGGCCCGCGCGCGGGCCTTCGAGGCGCGGATGTCGGTCCGTACGCCCTCGACGAACACGTAGCGGACGCGCGCCGAGTCCGCGAACAGGTCGCCGCGGACGAGGACGAGGTTGGCAATTCGCCCGCGCTCGACCGTCCCGAGGTCGTCCGACAGGCCGAGCAGGCGCGCGGGCGCGGTCGTCAGCGCGGCGAGGGCCGCTTCGGGCGCGAGCCCGGCGCGGACCATCCGGCGCACGTTCGGGAGCACCTTGTCCGCGGCCACGTCGAACGTGGCGAAGGCGAACTCGACGCCGGCGGCGGCGAGGGCGGCCGGGCTCGCTTCCTGTCGGCGGACCGCCTCGCGGCGCTCGGCGAGGCGCGCGGCCCGCTCGTCTGGCAGGTCGCGGAACGAACGCACGCGTAGCGGGGCGACGGCCGCAAGGCCGGTCCGGGAGGCGGCTGGAAGGACGACGCCGCGGGCGAGGCTGTCCAGGGCGACGGAGTCGGGGAGCGCGAGCGGGGCGAAGACCGGCACGCGATCCGCCCGGAGGCGGGCGGCGAGCGGGGCGGCGTCTGCGAGGCCGGCGAGGACGGGCGCGACCTCGATCTCGCGGGCGAGGCGCAGCGCGCGGAACGCGTCGAGGCCCGACGCGGCGACCAGCACGAGGCGGCGGTCGCCGGCGACGACCGGCACGAGCGCGTCGAGCGCGGCGTCGTAGCGCGGCCGTTGCCCGCCGCGCGCCGTGCCCTCGGCCTGCGCCGCGCGGCGGCGCGTGTTCTCGAACGCCTCGCGGACGACCGCCATCACGCCCATCACCGTGGACGGGTACACGCCCGAGGCGGGCGTGAGCCGGGCGACGAGCGAGAGCGGGCCGGTCAGGACGAGGTCGCGGGGCGTTTCGCTGCGGCCCGGCGCGCGGAGCAGCACCACGGCCCCCTGTCCCGAGAAGAGGCCTGTGCGCGGCGCGATGTGTGCCGCCCCGAAGCCGACCTCGCGAAGGGCGGCGACGCGCGCGTCGGCCGGGTCGAACGTCTCGCGGACGTCGCGGTCCGGGAGGATGCCCGAGCGGTCGCGCGGCGGCTCGCCGCGGTTGCCGGTGTAGCGCTCCTCGCTCTCCGCCGGCGCGGGCACGCCCGCGACGCCGAGCGCGTCCACGAAGCCGGCGTAGACCGTGAACGAGTCGGCCTGGAGGACATCGGCGTCGGCCGGCACGCGGACGTCCGGGCCGACGGCCTCGATCCGCCCGTCGCGGACGACGACGGTCGCCCGTTCGATCACGCGGCCCGGCGCGACGACGACGCGG
>JANPJI010000638.1:0-1997 GCA_031425425.1 Rubricoccaceae bacterium | reverse complement strand
CCGAAGGCGAGCTCCGGCAGGTCGTCGTCGGGATGGTCCACGAGGGTCGGGTTGCCGACGCGGAGCCCGCGCACGGCGTCGAGGTAGGTGTCGAGAAAGCGGGGGAACAGGCGGCGCTCGACGACGAAGCGGACGTAGGCCGTGCAGCGCTGCTTGCCGTAGTCGTAGCCCTTGCGGATCTGGCCCGCGAGCGTGTCCCAGTCCGAGTAGTCCCAGATGCCGTACGCGTTGACGCCCTCCATCTCGAGCATGTAGCGCTTGCCGGTCGTCCCGAGCGCGTCGGCGACGGTCCGGGCGTTGCGGCGCCCGCCGACGAAGCTCAGCGCGTCGACGGCGGGGTGCTTCACGAGCGCGTCGGAGAGGTCGGCCCCGGCGCCGCTGACGAGCGTCACCGGCAGGCCTGCGCGGCGCAGGAGTGCGAAGGCGAGGCTGAGCGAGATGAACCCGCCGCCGGTCGGCGTCTTGGCCACGGCCGCGTTGCCGCACAGCACTTGCACCATCACCGCGTGGAGGAGCACGGACATGGGGTAGTTCCACGAGGCGATGTTGGACACGAGCCCGAGCGGCGCGCGGTCGCCGAGCATCGCGTCGAGGCCGTCCACGTACCACTGCACGCCGTCGACGGCGCGGTCGATGTCGGTGACGCCGAGCGCGTACGTCTTGCCGATCTCCCACATCAGCAGCGTCCCGATGAGGTCCATGTGCTGCCGCAGGTCGTCCAGGGCCTCCTGCACACGGGCGCGGCGCTCGTCGCGGTCGGTCGCAGCCCACGCCGGCGCTTCTGCTTTGGCGGCGACCACGGCGCGCAGCGCGGCGTCGTGGGACAGCATTGGCAGGTGCCCCAGCAGCGTTCCGTCGACGGCCGAGTGGAAGGCGCGCGGCGTCCCGGGCTCCTGCCAGCGGCCCTCGGTGAGGTTGAGGAAGCCACCGTCGGGCGCGAAGACCTCGGGCGTCACCTGCCGCACTTGGGCGAGCAGCGAGGCAAACTCTGCGCGGGGCGAGACGATTTTCGGCATCGGGACTCGGGATCGGGAGATCCCCTAAAGAGCCTGGCACGTTCACGGTTCCTTCCCACTTCCCGCTGGTGCGTCGCGGCCGTTCGTACAACCGACCCGCACACGCTCGCGTCACCCCTCCGAGTCGAGCCGCTGGGCGAGCCGCTCCCGGGCCGTCGCCGCGTAGCGCGTGCACGCGGCCGGGTCGACGAGCGCGTCCTCCGTGCCCTGCTCCCGAGCGGCGACGCGTTCCCAGAAGCCGGAGGAGGCCGGGTGTGGCGTCGCGAGGATGTCGCACGAGAGGCTCTCCAGAAGGGCATAGCTCCGCTCGTAGTGGGCCAGGATGGAGGGCGCGCGCGCGAACCGGAATCCGTCCGACGAGATGGGCGTCAGGCTGTCCGCGTAGACCAGGTCGAGGCACCGGCCGCTCTCGCACGACGTCCACGTCCAGGTCGTGCCGCCGGCGGTGTGGCCGGGCGTGAAGCGGGCGGTCAGGGCGAGCGGCCCCACCCGGAGCGTGTCGCCGTCGGCGATCTCGCGCACGTCCTCCACGCTCGGGAAGGAGAGGAGGTCGCCGTGCTGCGGGTCGTCGGCTCCCGACGTGCCGGCGCGCAGCTCGCGCGCGCCCGCCGGACTCGCGGCAACCTCCGCGCCGGACGCCCGCTGGAGCGCAGCGATGCCGCCGGAGTGGTCGAAGTGCGCGTGGGAGTTGAGGATTAGCCGGACGTCTTCCATCTGGAACCCGAGCGCCTCGATGTTGGCCTCGATGAGCGGGGCCGACTCCGGAAGGGCACCGTCGATGAGGACGTGCCCCTCTGGCGACGTCACGAGGACCGCGCTCAGGCCGTCCGTGCCGACGTAGTACGTGTTGCCGTACACCTGGACCGGCCGGTGGGGCACGTTCCACTCCGCGCAGAAGGTGCAGGTCGGCTGCACCGGATCTGCCGGAGCGGCATTCCGAGGCGCGGACGAGCAGGACGCGAGCGAGAGAAGCAGGAGGGT
>JANPJI010000637.1:0-2834 GCA_031425425.1 Rubricoccaceae bacterium | reverse complement strand
GTGGCGCCGAATCCTTCGCGCTGCGATCGGTGTCCTTTGGCGGCCCACCGTCCAGCGTGCAGGTCGAGCCCTGCGCCGAGTGACGCTTGGGGTGACGCCTGATTTTCGTATCCGTCACTCGGCAACTCCTGGAGATCGTTCCGCTAGTGACGCATGGGGCGCTTGGGACGCCATCTCCCACCATTTGCGCCGTGACCCATCAGCAACGCCGGGATGCGCGCGCGCCGGAGTCGTGACGGGGGTCAGGTCAGGGTCATCTTGAACGCGGCGGGGGTCATCTGGTCGAGCGGCAGCGCGAAGACATCGCGGTGGGTGCCGAGACGCTCGAAGGCCCAGGTGAGGTACGCTTGGACCGGGACGCCCTGGGCACGGCAGGTGGCGACGATGCCGAGCAGGACGGAGGCCCGGTGAGCGCCTTCGGAGCTGCCGGCGAAGAGCATGTTGAGGCGCAGCTTCGCGACGTTCTGGAACTCGCGCTCGGTGGCCGAATTGTCGATGGGGAGCTCGGGGTCGTCGATGAAGCGGAAGAGCGCGTCGTGGTGGTTCTTGTAGTAGCGAAGCGCCGCAGCCAGCGGCTCGGAGGGCAGGAGGGTCGGCTCGACGGCATCGCGCCATCGGTCGAAGTCCTCGACGATGGGGCGCATCCGTCTCTGGCGATGCTCGCGGAGCCGTTCTTCCTTGAGGCCGAGATTCTGGGCTGTCTCCTCCTCGCCGTAGATCGCTCCGAGGAAGGCGCCGCCCTCCACGGCGAGAAGAGGCTGCGTATCCTCGGCGTCGCGGAACTTGCGGCGGCCATGGGCATTGCAACCGGACTCGAGCACGCGACCCGAGGCGTAGACGGAGTTGAAGCGATGCTCGGCGTCGGCGGTGAGCGTTCCGTCGAAGGGGAGGAGCTTGGCGACGACCGCGTCGCTGCTCTTGTCAGCTTCGTACTGGAAGACGGCGACCTCGCGGTTTCGATACAGCTCGAGGTAGCCGTTGTGCGCGGCAGGAAGCTTGGGCACGAGGACCTTCAGCCCGGTCCCATCGGTGGCCATCCACGAGCTCGCGAGAAGCTGCTTCCAGTGCAGGCCGTCGATGCCGGAAAAGAGATCGGCTGCACGCTCGATGAACGAGACGAGGGTGCTCATCGCGATGGGGACGCCGCGCTGGGCGAGGTCGCGCCGGACGCGGTCAAGCGGAGTCAGGAGCCAGAACTTCTGATACACGAGCCAGGCGAGCCACTCACAGGTGACCTTCGAGCGCTCGTAGGGAGCCGGGAGGGAGCGGAGGGTCGTACGCTCGCCGCATGCGCGGCACCGGCAGGTGAAGCGACGTACGACGCGCCGACGCAGGTGCTCTTTGACGACGTGGAGCTTCTCCTCGAGGAGCTCGTCGACGACGTCCAAGGCCGCGCCGCCGCATTCAGCGCAGGTGTCTGGGCGCAGCTCGTGCGTCTCAGCTTCGAGATGTCTCGGTATCGGCTTGCGGCCCGAGGGCTTCGCCTTCGTCTTCGGCGGCCGCTCTTCGGCAAGCTTCTCTGGGGCCTTCGGCCGCTCTTCGAACGCGCGCTTCGCCTCGCCTTCGACGGTAGGCGGCGGGACGGGCGGCTTGTCGGCGGGGGCCTTTCGCTGCCTACGCTGCGCTACCGCGAGCAGCTCGGTCACGCGGTCGTTCAGCCGTGCGAGCTCTGTGACGAGTTGTGCGATCTGGGTCGAGAGAGCCTCGGTCTGCCTCCGAAGCGCCGCATTCTCTCGTCGTAGTGTCTCCAGCTCGTCCACGGCCGAGTAGAGATCATACTTGGCAGTCCATGTCGATCCCCTTTAGTGCTTTTCGGGCGGGTCCCTCCGGTACCAGCCGTGGCGCGCGGCGGTGAAGTCGATGCCGGCGAGGAGGGAGGCGAAGGTCGAGCCGTCGATGGACACCTGGGGCTTGTCGCCGTCCAGGGGCGGAAGCTGGAAGCTCCCCGCCTCGAGTCGCTTCGAGAGCACGCACCAGCCCGAGCCGTCGAACCACAAGGCTTTTGCGATGCGCCTTCGCTTGTTGAGAAAGAGGTAGAGGTGACCGTTGACGGGATCGAGCCCGAGGTGGCGGACGGCGCCCGCGAGGGCGTCGAACGACCCGCGCATGTCGAGCGGGGCCATGGCCACGAACACCCGGACCGTCGGCGGCAGGCTCAGCACGCGCGGAGCACTTCGAGCACACGGCGCAGCGTCGCGACCGAGGCGTCGTCGCCGAACTCCACGCGAACCCCGGCGACCTCGAGCACGTATCGACCGCCGGCCGTGACGCTGGACGTAGCGGGCACGAGCTCCACGAGGCCGCGCGCCGCGAGCGCCGTCCTCGGCTCACACCGGGGCTGCGGGCTCGTTGGCCGCGCACGCGAGAGATTCATCTGCCACGCGTGCAACGACCTTCCGTCGACGCCGTGCGCCCGCGCCCACTCGCCGGCGCTCTGGCCCGCCCCCCGGGCTGCCAGCAGGCACCGACGGGCCTCGGTCTCGTCGTGGATCTTTCGTGCTCGCGCCACTCGCCACCTCCGCGTCGCGACAGAGACTGCGGGGACCGACGGTGGAAATCATCCCGGCGTTGCTGATGGGTCACCCTCCTGAAGAACGCAGCCGAGGCTTGTGTGGGAGGAAGCTCGGTCAACGAGGTGCGGATAAAAACCATGGAAAGGGCGCCCCATCACATCGTCATCGAGGTGAGCGACAGCGGCACCGGGATCGCCAGCAGTGATGCCAGCCGAATCTTCGAGGCGTTCTACACGACCCGGGCGGGTAGGGGAACGGGGCTGGGTCTCTCCATAGTCCGCCGCATTGTCGACGACCTGCACGGAACCATCTCGTTTTGCG
>JANPJI010000636.1:0-3418 GCA_031425425.1 Rubricoccaceae bacterium | reverse complement strand
CGCTCGTCGCCGCCCGCGTCCAGGAGCGCCTCAATGTCCTCCCGCGTGACGTCGGCGGGGGCGGCGTCCGGCGGGAGCGAGCCGCGCTTCTCCTCGTCCGGCCCGACCGCGTACGGGCCGTAGCGGCCGACGCGGACGATGTACGGGTCCCACTTGGCGTGGCGGATCGTCGAGATCTCGCGCGGGTCGATGGCGTCGTTGCCCGCCGCGACCTGCGCGTCGAGGCCGTCCGCGCCGTTGAAGAAGCGTTCGAGGTAGGGCCGCATGGACTCCTCGCCGCCCGCGATCCCATCCAGCTCGGCCTCCATGCGGGCCGTGAACTGGGTGTCGACGAGGCGCTCGAAGTTCTTCTCCAGCAGGTTCGTCGTCGCGAAGGCGGTAAACGTCGGGACGAGCTGGTTGCCGACGCGCGTGACGTAGCCGCGGAAGACGATCGTGTCCAGGATCGACGCGTACGTCGACGGCCGGCCGACGCCCTCGGCTTCCAGCTTCTGGACGAGCGAGGCGTCCGTGTAGCGCGCCGGCGGCTTGGTCTCGTGCCCCTGCGCCTCGACGGCCCGGCAGGCCGGGCGGTCGTTCTCGGCGAGGGCCGGGAGCGGGTTGTCGCGGTCGTCGAGCGCCGCGCCGGGGTCGTCTTTGCCCTCGACGAAGGCGCGGAAGAAGCCGGCGAACTCGACGACCTGGCCCGAGGCGCGGAACGTCGAGGCGTCCGCCGTGCCCTCCGAGGCGAGGATCAGGGCGCGCGTCTGGAGCAGGCGCGCGTCCGCCATCTGGCTCGCCACCGTCCGCTTCCAGATGAGGTCGTAGACGGCCCCCTCGTCGCCCGAGAGGCCGATCTCGCTCCGGGTGCGCATCTGCGTGCCGGCGGGGCGGATCGCCTCGTGCGCCTCCTGCGCGTTGCGGACCTTGGCCGAGAACTGGCGCGGGCTCGGAGACAAAAACTCCTTGCCGTAGCGCCGGTCGACGGCCGCGCGCGCCGCGTCGAGCGCCTCCTGCGAGAGCGTCGGCGAGTCGGTGCGCATGTAGGTGATGTGGCCCTGCTCGTAGAGCTTCTGGGCCGTCTGCATGGTCCGCCGGGCGGACATGCCGAGCTTGCGGTTGGCCTCCTGCTGGAGCGTCGACGTGATGAACGGCGCGCCGGGCTTGCGGGTCGTCTTCTTCTGCTCGACGGACGAGACGCGCCACGGGCCGTCCTTCAGGCGCGCGGCGAGCGCGCGGGCGTCGTCGTTCGAGAGCATCAGCGGGGCCGCCGCGCCGGTCGCCTTGAGCGTGCCCGTCTTCTCGTCGAAGTCCTTGCCCGTCGCGAGGCGCTGCTCGCCGAGGTGCGACATGCGCGCCTCGAAGCGCGTCCCGCCCTGTTCCAGCGTCGCCGAGAGGTCGTTGTAGGCCGCCTTGACGAAGTCCAGCCGCTCCCACTCGCGCTCGACGAGCACGCGCACGGCGACGGACTGCACGCGGCCCGCCGACAGCTTCGGGGCCACCTTGCGCCACAGCACCGGCGAGACGCTGTAGCCGACGAGGCGGTCCAGAATGCGCCGCGCCTCCTGCGCGTCCACCAGGCGCGTGTCGAGGTCGCGGGTTTCGTCGAGCGCGCGGAGGATGGCCTCCTTGGTGATCTCGTGGAAGACCATCCGGCGGACGGGGACCTTCGGCTTGAGCACTTCGAGGAGGTGCCACCCGATGGACTCGCCCTCACGGTCCTCGTCCGTCGCGAGGTACAGCTCGTCGGCGTCCTTGAGGGCGTCCTTGAGCATCTTGACCGTCTTGCGCTTGTCGGCGGGGACGATGTAGAGCGGCGTGAACCCGTCCTCGACGTTGACGCCGAGGCGCGCCCACTTCTCCTTCTTGACGGACTCCGGGATCTCGGCGGCCGACGACGGCAGGTCGCGGACGTGCCCCATGGACGCCTCGACCTGGTAGCCGGCGGGCAGAAACTTGCGGATCGTGCGGGCCTTCGTGGGAGACTCGACGACGACGAGGCGCTTCATACGGGGGGAGTTCGGGGGAGCCGGGCAACCGGAGGTCGGCGCAGCCAAGCTAGTGCCCCCGGCTGACGAGGGTGCGTCAGGCCCGCCCTGCCCTACACGGCCGGCCCGGTCGCGGGTCCGCCTTTCTTGAACATCACACTCGCGAGCGCGCCGAAGAGCGCGCCGAGCGCGGCCCCGAGCACGATTCCGGCCAGGATGCCCACGACGGGGTTCGCGGAAAGCCCGCTCAGCGTCTCGGCCATTCCCATCGCGCTGTCGATCTGCGCCGGGTCCATCCCCTGCGACAGCATCTGCTCCCGCTGCATCGCGAGCGTCTCGGCGACGTCGGGGAGCACGTCGAGCGAGATGAGCGCCTGCGAGGCGAGCCCGGAGAGGAGCGCCCCGATGGCCCCTGTGATCGCGCCCAGCCCGGCGCCCTGCCCGGGCAGGAGCGTCAGGCCGTGGGTGCTCGTGTAGTGCCACACGGCCAGCATCGGCCCGGCGAGGATGACGAGGCACCCGAAGCAGCCGGCGGCGGACTGCACGACGGTCCCGCCGCGGAGGGCGAGGAACGCGAAGCCGATGGAGAGAACGGCGTAGGCGACCGCGCCGAGCGCAATGGAGGGATTCTTGGAGGGCATCAGGGTGTGGGCTGGAGGACGCGCCGCGGCGCGCAGAACGCCGCGGCGAGGAGGAGTCCGGCGGCGACGCCGAAGAACGCACCGGTGCCGAGGCGCGACGCGCCGGTGTTGGCGAGCACGCCCGCGACCCCGAGAAGCCAGTCGGCGGTCGTCGGGACGGCGGCGGCGGCGAGGACGGCGAGCGGGTGGGCCGCACCGAGGCGCGCGAGGAGACGGGGCGCGAGCGGACCGACGAGCAGCCCGAGGGCGAGGCCGGCCACGATCCCCGTGCACCGGTGGCACAGCGCGAACGGGACGCCGTGGAGGTGCGGCGAGCGCTCGGCGATCTGGTGGCAGAACGGCGCGAACGCCCCGGCGACGACCGCCCCGCCCTCGAACCCGAGCACGGTCGGGGACGCGGCGAGCGCGACCACGGCGAGCGCGAGCGCCGAGGCGGCGGCCCAGCCAGCGGTAAGCGGGACGCGGGAGTGAGGAAGCGCGAGCGGGACGGGGTCCATGCTCGAAACCTACCGCATCGGAGCGTACCGTAGGGACGTGCGCCATCCACCGAGCATCCCGTTCGGTTTCCAACGAACACGAGCGCGGTCGCAGCTGTAGGAACGGCGCGCCTGACCCAGACCGATGGCCCCGACCGATTCTGCACGTCGCGCCGCGCGAGCGGGGGAATGGCCCCTCGCCCAAGTGGCGGCGCTTGCGCTCTCTGTACTCACTGCAATGGTCCCGGCGGCGCTCGGCCAGACCGTCACGTGGGAGGCGATGCCAGGTGTCCATGAACTCTCAACGGACCCCGAGCGGATCGTCGCGCTTGAC
>JANPJI010000635.1:0-2345 GCA_031425425.1 Rubricoccaceae bacterium | reverse complement strand
CCGAGCGGCGTGCCGTCGTCGTAGAACGCGCGGCGGTACCACTCGCCGTCCCAGCCGTCCGCGTTGAGGGCCGTCTTGAGGTCGGCGAGGTAGGCGCGGTAGCGGTCCGCCCGCTGGCGGTCGTTGCGGTTGTCGCAGATCGGCGCGAACCGGTCCAGGATGTGGGCGAGGAAGAAGCCGAGCCACACGCTCTCGCCGTGGCCCTCGTTGCCGACCCGGTTCATACCGTCGTTCCAGTCGCCCGAGCCCATCAGCGGCAGGCCGTGCTGGCCCTTCGTGAGCGAGATGTCGATGGCGCGGCAGGCGTGCTCGTAGACCGACCCGTGGTCGCTGCCGGGCTGCGGCGAGAGGAACACCTCGTCCTCGCCGGGCTCCAGCGCCCGCGCCGTCAGGAACGGGGCCTCCTCGTCGAGGAGCGTCTCGTCGCCCGTCGTGGCGAGCGTGAAGGCGACGGCGTAGGGCAGCCAGAGGAGGTCGTCCGAGAACCGCGAGCGGATGCCCGCGCCCGTCACCGGGTGCCACCAGTGGAGCACGTCGCCCTCCTCGAACTGGTGGCCGGCGTTCTTGAGGATCTGCGCCCGCGTGAGGTCCGGCCGCGTGTAGACGAGCGCGAGGCTGTCCTGGAGCTGGTCGCGGAAGCCGTACGCCCCGCCGGACTGGTAGAACGCGGACCGCCCCCACAGGCGGCACGAGAGGTTCTGGTACAGCAGCCAGCCGTTGACGAGCACGTCGAGGTCCGGCGCGGGCGTCTCGATCTGAATCGCGCCGAGCGTCTCCTCCCAGAAGGCCGAGACCTCGCTCAGCGCGAGGTCCGCCTGCTCGGGGGTGCCGTAGCGTCCGACGAGCGTCCGGACCTCGGCGGCGGTCTTGGCCTGGCCGAACAGGAACACGACCTCGCGGGTCTCGCCGGCGGCGAGCGCGAGCGGCACGTGGAGGGCCGCGCACGGGTCGAGGTCGGTCGCGAGCACGCCGTCCAGGTGTCCCCCGGCGACGACGGCGGCCGGGGCAGAAGAATGCCCGCCGCGCCCGAGGAAGCCCGCGCGCCGCGCCGTCACCGAGGCGATGTCGGCTCCGCCGACGGCCGCGAACGCGAGGCGCGCGCCGTAGGTCGCGTTGTACGGGTTGCGCGCGAGCAGCGCGCCCGTCTCGTCGTCCTGCTCCACGACGACGTACGGCGCGTTGGGCTCGCGGCGCTCGCCGAGAGCCAACTCGGCGTAGCGGTAGAGCGAGAGGCTCCGCGGAGTGGCACCGGTGTTGGTGATCCGCAGGCGGACCACTTTGAGCGGGTCGTGGCGCGGGACGAAGGCCGTCGTCTCGGTCTTGAGCCCGGCCCACTCGGCGGACCACGTGGTCTGGCCCCAGCCGTGGCACGTCTCGTAGAGAGCCGGCGCGGGAGCCGGGCGCGGCGTCGTGGACCAGAACACGTCCGCGTCGTCGTCGCGGAGGTAGAGCGCCTCGCCGGCGGGGTCCGTCACGGGGTCGTTGGACCACGGCGTGAGCTTGTTCTGCTGCGAGTTGCGCGCCCACGTGAAGCCCTCGCCGCTCTCCGACGCCGTGAAGCCTACGGTGGGGTTGGCGACGACGTTGACCCACGGCAGCGGCGTCCGGTCGTCGGGCTCGCCGCCGCGCTGGCGGACGACGTAGGCGCGGCCGTCGTCGGTGAAGCCGCCGTGGCCGTTGAAGAACGTGAGGTCGTCGCCCGACGGCGCGGCCGGAGCCTCCGGTGCGGGCAGCCCGGCCCCGACGAGGCGCCCGGCTGCCTCGGCGTGCGTCGCGGGCAGGGCCGACCCGTGCGGGCGAGCGGCCTGGCCGTCGCCCCAGGTGACGTCTTCGGGGCCGTCGTGCGCCTCGGCCTCGGTCGTCGTGGGCGCGGCGAGGCGTTCGGGGAGGCCGCCGTGGAGGACCACGCGGGCCGACGTGAGCAGGAGCGTGAGGTCCTCCTCGGACATGCCGTCTGTCCGGCGGATGAAGACGCCGCCGCGCTGGTTCAGGAGCCCGCGCTGCGGCGACGCCTCGACGGCCTGCGTGAGGGCCTCCTGGAGGCTGTCCGCGTAGCTCGGCGGGTGGTCGTTGAGGACCACGAGGTCGGCTTCGAGCCCGCGGCGACGCCAGAACGCGTGGAACCGGAGCAGTTGCCGGAAGGCACCCAGCTCGTCCATGGTGTCCGCCCGGAAGAGCAGGATCGGGAGGTCGCCCGAGATCCCGTACGCCCACAGGCCGGACTGCGGGCGCGTGTTGCGCTGGCGCGTCTGTGCGGGCGCGGCGAGGGCGGGGTCGCCGTAGACGAGCCGTCCGCCCAGCTCCTGCGCGAGGAGGCACTCCTCGCCCGACATGCCGAGGTGGCC
>JANPJI010000634.1:0-4241 GCA_031425425.1 Rubricoccaceae bacterium | reverse complement strand
GCGAACACCATCAGGGCCAGGATCAGGAACAGCCCGATCTGCTGGACGGCGATGCGGACCTTCAGCGACGGCTCGCGCCGCGCGACGGCCTCGTAGGCCAGGAACACGAGGTGCCCGCCGTCGAGCGCCGGGATGGGCAGGATGTTGAACACGGCGAGCGCGACCGACAGGATGGCGACGAAGCTCCAGAACGACGCCCCGCCGCGGTCGGCGGCCTGCTTGGACTGCTGCGCGATCATGATCGGCCCGCCGACGTTCTCGCTGACGCTCTCTCGCCCCGAGAACAGCTTGCCCACAAACCCGACGTAGGTCGCCGTGGTGACGTACGCCTGGCGCGCGCCGGCGGCGATGCCCTCGCCGAGCCCGAACCGCTCGTAGCGAACGCCGAGCGCCATGTCGTCCAGCTCGACGCCCAGCACGAAGCGCTCGCCGGACGCGGCCGGCGCGACGGGCGCCTCGTAAACCGTCGCCCCGCTCTGCGTCCGGCCGACGACCGGCACGGCCGCACCCGTTCCGTTGACGGCGGCGGCCGTGTCGGCGCTCGCCCAGCGCACCGCGATGGCGCGGCCCTCCGATGTGCCGACGATCTCGGTCAGGCGCGTCCACGAGCGGATCGGCTCGCCGTTGAGGGCGACGATGCGGTCGCCGGCGCGAAGGCCGGCGCGCTCGGCCGCCGAGCCAGGGCCGACGCGCGCGAGGACGGGCGGGAGCAGGGGCTCGGCCCCGAAAAGAGCCCCGAAGCTGGGCTCCGTGCCCGTGTCCGTCGCCTCGCGCTGCGCCCGCGAGAGGCGCGTCATGAGCGCGTCCGGCCCGGCGACCTCCACGCTCTGCCCGCCCCGGTTGACGGTCAGCCGGAGCGGGTCCGCGCCGAGCGTCGTCGGCGTGAAGACCTCCTCGAAGTCGTCCACCGGCTCGCCGTTGACGGCCACGACGCGGTCGCCCGTGCGGAGGCCCATCTCGGAGGCGATCGTGCCCGGGGCGACGTCCAGCCGGACGTTCTCGGCGGGCGTGTAGGCCCGGCCGTAGGTCATCGCGAGCGCGGAGTAGATCAGGAACGCGAAGACGAGGTTGAACACGACCCCGGCCGAGATCACGATCATGCGCTGCCAGACGGGCTTGGCGCGGAACTCGTCCGGCTGCGGCACGGACGGCCGGTACACCGGCTCGCCTTTCTTGTCGAGCACCGGCTGGCCGGCGGCGTCCAGTTCCGGCTCGCGGAGCGAGTCCGTGTCCAGGCTCTCGTCGACCATCCCGGCGATCTTGACGTAGCCGCCGAGCGGGAGCCAGCCGAGCTTGTACTCGGTCTGGCCGATCTGCTTCTTGACGAGGGCCCGCCCGAAGCCGATCGAGAACGTGTCCACGCGCATCCCGAACAGCCGGGCCGTGAGGAAGTGGCCCATCTCGTGCACGAACACGAGGATGCTGAGCGCGACGGCCACCCAGAAGAAGTACGAGAGCGGGGTGAGAATCTGGGTCATGGAGAAAGAGTCGGGGCCGAGCAAAACGTGCCGGCCGGATCAGTCGTCTGCGAGAGGCGGGCACGCCCCTCGTACGCTCCGGGTGCCCGACGGATGCGAGAAGTCTGTTAGAGGGCGACCGTCCGCACGTGCCGGTCTGCCACCTCGGCCGCGAGGTGCCGGGCGCGGGCGTCGACGTCCAGGAGGCCGGCCACCGTCGAGGCGTCGCCGCCGGCTGCGGCGGCCATGCCGGCCTCGACGAGGCGCGGGATGTCCATGAAACCGATGGCCCCGGCGAGAAAGCGCGCCACGGCGACCTCGTCGGCGGCGTTCATCGCGGCCGGGACTGCCCCGCCGGCTCGGAGCGCGGCGTAGGCGAGCCCGAGGCACGGGAAGCGCGCGAGGTCCGGCGGCGCAAAGTCCAGCCGCCCCAGCGTGGGCACGTCGAGGCGCGCGTGCGGCGCGGGCCAGCGCTCGGGGAACGACAGCGCGACCTGGATCGGGACGCCCATGTCGGGCACGCCGAGCTGCGCCTTGGACGAGCCGTCCACGAACGTGACGACCGAGTGGACGGCCGACTGCGGGTGGACGGCGACGTGGATGCGCTCGGCGGGGACGCCGAAGAGCCAGTGCGCCTCGATGACCTCGAGGCCCTTGTTCATGAGCGTCGCCGAGTCGATCGTGACGCGCGCGCCCATGTCCCAGTTGGGATGGCGAAGCGCCTCCTCTGGCGTGATTGTGGCGAAGGTCGCCGCCGGGCGGTCGCGGAACGGCCCGCCCGAGGCGGTCAGCGTGAGCGACTCGACGGCCCCCGCCGGCTCGCCGACGAGGCACTGGAAGAGCGCCGAGTGCTCGGAGTCGACGGGAACGACGACGGACCCGGAGCGCGCCGCGGCCTCGGCGACAAGCGCGCCCGCGACGACGAGGGCCTCCTTGTTGGACAGTGCAACCGTCTTGCCCGCCTCGACGGCTGCAAGGGCCGGGCGCACGCCCGCCGCGCCGACGATGGCCGCCACGACGATGTCGCCGGTCCGGGCGAGGGCTTCGAGGGCCTCCGTCCCGGCCTCGGCGCGGACGCCGGTCCCGGCGAGGGCGTCGCGGAGCGAGCCGAGCGCCGCCTCGTCCGCGATCACGACCGTCTCCGGCCGGACCGAGCGGGCCTGCTCAGCGAGCGCGCGCCAGTCCGAGCCGGCCGCGAGGCCGGTTACGCGGAGGCGGTCGGGGAAGTGCGCGGCGACGGCGAGCGTCTGCGTCCCGATCGAGCCCGTCGACCCCAGGACGACGAGGTCGCGGCGCGTGCCGGGCGGGCGGGCGGGCGGCGGGCGGAGGTCCGGGAGCATTCGAGGCCCCGGCACGAACGGGGCCGGCGCGGCGTTGAGAGTGGCCAAGATACCCGCGCCGCGGCGGGGTGCCGGAGCCGTCCCGTCGTACCCTGCGCGCTCCGCCCCCCGGCTCGTTTTCCCACAGTCCTGTGCGCGTCTCGCTCGTCGTCCTGCTCGCGGCCTGCTCGGCACAGATGGTGTCGGCGCAGCCGGGGCTGCCGCCCGCCCCGCCGCCGGCCGGCGCGCTCGGCCTGCCGGGCGTGCTCGCGGGCCAGAGGCCCGTCGGCCGAGACGCGTACGCGCTCGCCGTCCAGCAACTCGCCGCCGGGCAGGTCGCCGAGGCCACGGTGCTCCTCGAAGACCTCCACGCGGCGGACCCGACGGGCCTGCCAGTCTCGCTCAAGCTTCAGGAAGCGTACGAAGCCGCCGGGCGGACCGACGACGCCCTCGCACTCGTCGATGCCCGGCAGGGCGGGACGCAGACGGCGGCAGGGCTCGCGGACCGCGGCGCACTCCTCGCGCGAGCGGGCCGGGCGGACGAGGCAACAGCGGCCTTCGAGGCGGCGATTGCCCTCGAACCGGCCGACGAGCAGGCCTACCGGCTCGTCGCCGACGCCCTCGGCGGTGCACGTCGCTATGCCGAGGCGGCGGCCATCCTCGAACGGGGCCGTGCCGCCCTCGGGCTGGACGACGCGTTCGTGTTCGAGCGCGCCCACCTCTATGGCCTCGCGCTCGACTACGGCCGCGCGGCCGACCTCTACCTCGCCGCCCTCGCCGACCGCCCCGAGGCCGCCGCGGGTGTCCGCGCCCGCTTCCGCCGCCTCCTGGAAGGACAGGGCGCGCCGGACATCCTCCGTGCGGCTGTCGACCGCGCCCAGACGCGGGACCCGCTCAACCGGGCCTACCGCGAGCTGGCCTCGTTCCTCGCCCTCGAACGGGGCGATTACGACGCCGCCCTCGACGGCATCCGCGCGCTCGACCGGCTCGACCGCGAGGAGGGCCAGTCGTTGCTCGCCTTCGCGACCACGGCCGAAACCGCCGGCGCGACCGACTCGGCCGCCCGCGCCCTCGACGAGATTCTGGCGCGCCACGCCGCGGGCGCCGTCGCCCCCGAAGCGCTCGTCCGCCGGGCCGGGCTCGCGGACCGCCGCGCGCGCGCCGCCGCCGAGCGCGCCCCCGGCCCGACGCCGTACGCCGACGCTGCCCGCGGCGACTACCGCGCCTTCCTCGAGCGCTACGCCGGCTTCCCCGACGCCCCACGAGCAGCCCTCGCGCTCGCCCACCTCGAACGCGACGTGTTCCTGGACTTCCCCGCCTCTGAGGCGCTCCTGAACGTCGCCGCCGCCTCGCCGGCCCCGGCCGGGGCCGGCGGGCCGCGCCTCGACCTCGGCGACGTCGCCGTCCGCCGCGGGGATCTCGACGCGGCCCGCGAGCGGGTCCAGACGGTCGACGAGTCGCTCGG
>JANPJI010000633.1:0-2463 GCA_031425425.1 Rubricoccaceae bacterium | reverse complement strand
GCGGCCGACCCGGACGCCGAGCCGAACCCGTCGGACGCCTCAGGGCCGGCTGTGTCGCCGGGCGAGGTCCGGGCACACCTCGCCCACGCGCTCGGGGCCGTCGACCGCGACGAGCCGTACCTCACGGGCCGCATCACCGTCGTGGACCCCACCGCGGCGCGCCTCGTGCCGTTCCGCGTCATCGCCGTCGTGGGCCTGGGCGAGACATTCCCCCGGACCGAGAGCCGGCCCGCCTTCGACCTGCTCGCGGCCGGGACGCGGCCCGGCGACCCGGACCCGGCGGGGACGGACCGCCAGACGTTCCTCGACACCGTCCTCGCGGCCCGCGACCGCCTGATCCTCACGTTCACGGGCCGCTCGCAGCGCGACGGGACCGAGCGCGCCGCCTCGGCCGTGCTCGACGCCTTCCTGGACACCTGCGAGGCGACGTTCGTCGGGGCCGAGCGCCTCGTCGTGCGGCACCGCCTGCAGCCGTTCAGCACAGCCTACTTCGCGCCGGCCGGCGACGGGGCCAGCGGCGCGGCCGAGCTGTTCAGCTACGCCGGCCAGCACCGCCGCCCGTCCGGGCGGTCGCACACGGGCCGCCCGTTCTTCGCCCGGCCCTCGGCCGACCTCGTCGCGGGGGGGGGGGCCGCCGAGCCTGGTGCGGTGCCCGTCGAGACGACGCTGGCCGCCCTCCACCTCGCGTGGACGCACCCCGTCCGCGCCTACTGCGCGGCGCGCGGTCTCCGCCCCGATCTCGCCGATGTCGGCGTGCTCGACGACGCGCCGTCCGAGCTGGACGCGCTGGGGCTCTACGCCGTCAAGGACTCCCTGCTGGCGCTCCTCACGGCCGGAATGACGGCCGAAGACGCCTACGCCTCGCTCCGCGGGACGGGCGTGCTGCCGCCGGGCGCGCTCGGGCGGGCGTGGTTCGACCGCGCCCACGGGCTCGTCGCCGACGTCGCCGCGCGGGCCGGCGAGCACGGCATTCCGTCCGCCCGGCCCGTCGCCGTGGACGCCGGGGCGTGGCGCATCGAGGGAACGCTCGCCCTCGCTGCCGCAGGCGTTCTGCGCGTCCGCGCGTCGACGGTCGGGGCGAAGGACCTCGTCCGCGGCTGGATCGACCACCTCGCGCTGTGCGCGGCGGAGGGCGACCTGCGACGGACGACGGTCGTCGGGCAGGACCGGACCGTCGCCTTCGCGGCGCTCGACCCGGCCGACGCCCGGGCGCTGCTGCAGAGCCTCGTCCGCGGCGCGCTCGCGTTCGAGGCCGTGCCCGTCCCCCTCTTCGAGCACGCCTCGTACGCCTACGCGCAGGAGCTGTGGAAGGCGCGGCGGCCCGCGATGGCCGAGTCCACCAAAAACCTCCTGGATGCCGAGCGCGGCGGCTGGCGGCCCGTCCGTGTGGGCCGGTCGCTGGACGAGGCGCGCGGCGGGCTCGACGCCTACCCACCGGCATTCGCCGCAGCGCGGAAGGGCTATGCCGGAGCCTTCGGCGTGCCCCGCTTCGACGCCGCCGACCCCTACGTCGCCCTCTGCTACCGCCACCAGTCCCCCGTGGACGCCTTCCCGGACGCCCTCGACCGCTGGGCGCGCCTGCTGTGGGCTCCGCTGCTAGGACGCTTGGAAGATGCGAGGAGTTAAGGACGAGAAGACTGAATGCGAACCCTCGCCTCGGCACTCCGGCCAGACCTTCCCCGCCCTCTCACCTTCCCGTCTTCTCCACTTCCCGTCTTCGTGCCCTCCTTCGATCCCTACTCCGTCCGACTCGCGCCCGGCGTGACGCTCGTCGAGGCGTCGGCCGGGACGGGCAAGACGACGGCGCTGACGGCTCTCGTCGCACGCCTCGCCGTGGACCCCGACGCGGGCGTGCTGGACGACGACGCGGGCTGGCCGGACCTCCGCCGCGCGCTCGTGGTCACGTTCACGCGCGCGGCGACGGCCGAGCTGGTCACACGCATCCGGCGGACGCTCCGGCAGGCCGTCGCCGCCTTTCAGGAGGGCGCGGCGGAGGCACCCGCCGCCATCCAGCCCCTCCTCGACCGCTGGGGTCAGACGCCCGACGACCGCGCGCGGAGCCGCGCGCGCCTCGCGGCCGCGCTCGCGTCCGGCGAGGCGTCCGTGTTCACCATCGACGGCTTCTGCAAGCGCGTGCTGGAGCGGTCCGCGTTCGAGAGCGGCGAGCCGTTCGCGTTCTCCGTCGCCGACAGCGACGCCGAGCTGCAGCAGCGCGCGCTCGCCGAGACGTGGCAGGCGCGCGTGCGGCAGCACCCGCTTCTCGCGGCCGTCGCCGTGGCGGGGGGCGTGCCGTGGACGCTCGCGCGCCTCGCCGACGGGCTCGCCGACGCGACGCGCCACGCGGGCACGCGCCTCGTCCCGCCTCCCGAGGCGCTCTCGTCGGCCGTCGACCGCTACTCCGCCGCCGTCGCAGGGCTGGCGCGGGTGTGGGACGAAGCCGAGGCGGTGGCTCTGCTCGACGAC
>JANPJI010000632.1:0-4273 GCA_031425425.1 Rubricoccaceae bacterium | reverse complement strand
CGCCGAAGGCCGCCGCCTGCATCGCGTAGAACCGCGGCACGAGGTGCGCCCGCTGCGGCTCCACGACCGCGTCGCGGAGCGCCCGCCCCACGAGCGCGAGGTCGGACGTGAACAGCCCGGCCACGAGCGCGCCGAGGTTGGCCGTCTGCTCGACGAACGCGCGCAGCGGGACGCTCGCCGCGAGCGCGGCCCGGGCGTCGGCCGTCAGCACCTGCACGTGGGGATGGATCACGGCCACGCACAGGCCGTCCGGGACCGGCAGCCGGACCACGTCGTCGAGGGCGCGGACGAGCACGAACCCGCCGAAGAGGCACGGCGCGACGTTGTCGGCGTGCCGCCCGCCCGATGCGACGGCCTCGCCGTCGAGCGCGAACGGGAGGAGCGCCTCGCGGCTCAGAGGCCGCCCGAGAATCTCGTTCACGGCGACGACGGCGGCGACGGCGCTCGCCGCGCTGGACCCGAGCCCGCTCCCGAACGGCATCCGCTTCTCGACGCGGATCTCGACGCCCGCGCCCGGAGCGACGGCCTCGACGAGGCGCATCGCCGCGACGCCGGCCGTGTTGCGGTCCGTCTGCGTCGGCAGCCGGTCCGCGCCCGTTCCCGCTCCGCCGGTCACCGACACGACGCGGACGCCCGAGTGCGTCCGCGGCAGGCTGCCGGGTGCTTCCACGAGGCGCGCCGTCACGCGGTCGCCGGGGCGCTCGATGGCGAACCCGAGCACGTCGAAGCCGCAGGCGACGTTCGAGACGGTCGCCGGGGCGAAGGCAGTGGCGGTCATCGGGCGGAGGGCGGGCGGGTCGGGAGGATACACGCCCGTCACCCGCGCCGGAGGGTGCCGCCGATCTGGACGATCTCGGCGAAGACGCCCGCGGCCGTGACCTCTGCGCCCGCGCCGGGGCCGCGGACGACGAGCGGGCGGTCCGGGTAGCGGTCCGTGCGGAACGTGACGAGGTTGTCGCCGGGGTCGAGCGCGAAGGCCGGGTGGTCCGGCCCGACGGCCTCGACGCCGACGCTCGCCGCGCCGGCCTCGGCGTCCACGACGGCGAGCGCGCGGAGGACGCGTCCGGCAGACGCAGCCTCGGCACGGAGCGCGTCGAAGTGGGCGTCGTGCGCCTCCAACTCCGCGTAGAACGCCTCGACGGAGGGCGCATCCGTGCAGGCAGAGGGCAGGAACGGACGGACGACCGCCGCCTCGGGCTCGAGGCGCAGGCCGGCGTCGCGGGCGAGGATGAGCAGCTTGCGGCGCACGTCGAGCCCCGAGAGGTCGTCGCGCGGGTCGGGCTCGGTGTAGCCGAGGCGCTGCGCCTCGCGGACGATCTCCGAGAAGCGGACCGTTGCGCCGGGTGCCGAGAACGTCGCGAAGATGAACGAGAGCGACCCCGAGAGGACGCCCTCAATGCGCCGGATCCGGTCGCCGGACGAGACGAGGTCGCCGAGCGTCGACACGACCGGCAGGCCCGCGCCGACGTTCGTCTCGTAGCGGAGCTGCACGCCGCGGCGCGCGGCGAGCGCCTTGAGGCGGTCGTAGTCCGCCTGCGGGCCGGACAGCGCGACCTTGTTGGGCGTCGAGACCGAGACGCTGGCGCTCAGGAGCCGGTCGTAGAGCGCGGGCACGTCCGGCCCCGCCGTCGCATCCACGACGACCGCGTTGGCGAGGTTGAGCGCGATGACACGGTCCACGAACGCCGTAGCCGAGGCGGGCTCGCCGGCGCCGCGCGCCGCGCGCCAGTCGGCCAGGTCGACCCCGCGCGCGTCGAAGGCCATCGTGCGCGAGTTCGAGACGCCCGCGAGGCGGATCTCGAGGCCGCGGCTCGTGCGCAGCGAGGCGGCCTGAGCGGCGATCTGGTCCAGCAGGGCCGCCCCGACGAGGCCCGTCCCGATCACGAACAGGTGCAGGCGGGCGGCGTCCGACAGGAACAGCCCGCCGTGGACGACCGCGAGCGCCTTCGCCTCGTCCGCCCGGGACACGACGACCGAGATGTTGCGCTCGGAGCTCCCCTGCGCCACGGCGCGGACGTTGACGCCGTTGTGGCCGAGGGCCGAGAACACGCGCCCGGCGATGCCCGGCCGCGACGGCATCCCCTCGCCGACGACCGCGATCACGCTGAGGTCCGCCTCGACCTGGACCGGCGCGACGCTCCCGCGCGCGATCTCGGCCGCAAACGCCTCCGTCACGGCCGCGCGCGCCGCCTCGGCCTGCCCCGGCCCGACGGCGACGCCGATCGAGTTCTCGGACGACGCCTGCGTGATGAGGATCACCGAGATGCCTGCGCTCCCGAGCGCGCCGAAGAGCCGCGCCGCGACGCCAGGCGTCCCGACGAGCCCGCCGCCCGAGAGCGTCAGCAGGGCGATGCTGGGCACCGACGTCAGGCCGCGGACGGGGTGGTCCGCGTCGGCTCCGGCACCCTGCGCCGAGACGACTGTGCCGGGCGCGTCGGGGCGGAACGTGTTGCGGACGTGGATCGGGACGCCGGCCTCGGTCGCCGGGCGCATCGTCGGCGGGAAGAGGACGCGGGCGCCGAACGTGGCCATCTCGGCGGCCTCGGCGTAGGTCATGTGCGGGATCGGGAACGCGTCCTCGACGAGGCGCGGGTCCGCCGTGAGCACGCCGTCGACGTCGGTCCAGATCTCGACCCGCGCCGCCGAGAGCGCGGCCCCGACGAGGGACGCCGTGAGGTCCGATCCGCCGCGGCCGAGCGTCGTCGGCCGGCCGCTCGCGTCGGCTCCGGTGAAGCCGGGGATCACGAGAACGACGCTGGGTCGCGCCTCGGCAGCCTTCTGAATCCGGCGGAACGTCTCGGGCTCGTCGACCTGGGCAGCCCCGAAGGCCGAGTCGGTGACGACGAGTCCCGTCGCGTCGAGCGCCTCGGCGCGGACGCCGCGGGCGCGGAGCGCGGCGGCGACGATGAGCGCCGAGGCGCGCTCTCCGTACGTGAGAGCGCGGTCGGTCGCGCGCGGGCTCGCCTCGCCGAGCGCGGCCATGCCGCGGAGCAGGTCGCCGAGGCGCGCGTCGAGCGCGTCAAGGTTCTCGGTCACCCCGTCCCGGTTGTCGCCGAGCAGGCGCGCGTCCGCGGCGTCGGCGTGGCGCTGCGCGAGGGCGTCGAGCGCGGCGGTGTCGAGGCGTTCCTCTGCTGCCGAGCGCGCGAGGGCGAGCAGCGCGTCCGTCACGCCGCCGAGGGCAGACACGACGACGACGGGCAGCCCGGCCGCCTCGCCCGTCGCCGCGTGCTGCGCCGCGATGAGGCTGGCGACCGAGGCGATCCGCTCGGCCGTCGCGAGCGACGAGCCGCCGAACTTCATCACGACGGGCGGGGCAGCGGCCATCGTCAAGCCGGGTCGGAGGGCGCGACCGTCGCGATGTGGAGGTCGGCGAGCTGGGCCGCGTCGACGGTGTCCGGCGCGCCGGACATGAGCTCGGACGCCTGCTGCGTCTTGGGGAACGCGATGACGTCGCGGAGGCTCGTCGCGCCGGTGAGCAGCATCGCGAGGCGGTCCAGCCCGAGTGCGATCCCGCCGTGCGGCGGCGCGCCGTAGCGGAACGCGTCGAGGAGGAAGCCGAAGCGGCTCTCGGCTTCCTCGTCCGAGATGCCGAGGAGCGTGAACATGCGCCGCTGGACGTCCGGGCGGTGGATGCGGATGGAGCCGCCGCCGATCTCGGAGCCGTTCAGGACGAGGTCGTAGGCGCGGGCGCGGGCTGCGCCGGGGTCCGTATCCAGGAGGCCCATGTCCTCTGCTCGGGGGCTCGTGAACGGGTGGTGCATCGCGTAGTAGCGCCCGTCGGCCTCGTCGTACTCGAAGAGCGGGAAGTCCGTGACCCAGAGGAACTCCCACGGGCCATCCGCGCCCTCGGGGACGAGCCCGGTCTCGCGGGCCATGTGGAGCCGGAGGTCGCCCATCTGGCCGAACACCTTCGTGGGCGGCCCGGCGAGGATGAGGACGAGGTCGCCGGCCTGCGCGCCCGTCGCGTCCACGACGCGCTGGACGTGCTCGCGCGGGAGCGCCTCCTCCTTGACCGACGACGTGAACGGCGAGCCGTCGGCGGGGAGCTTGGCGTAGAAGAGGCCGCCTGCCCCGATGGTCTTGCGGACGGTCTCCTTGTCCAGCGTGTCCATCGCCTTGCGCGGGCGCTCGGCCTGGCCCTCGGCGCGGATCGCGACGACGGCGTTGCCCTCGGCGAACGGACCGACGCCCGAGCCGGCGACGGCTTCGGTCACGTCGGCGATCTCCATCCCGAAGCGGAGGTCCGGCTTGTCGGACCCGAAGCGGCGCATCG
>JANPJI010000631.1:0-1980 GCA_031425425.1 Rubricoccaceae bacterium | reverse complement strand
CCGCCGCGCGAGGCGGCCGTCGGTGCGGCGCAGCGGAGCGGAGGCGTCAGACACGGGCCGGGAGCGCGGAAGTGGGCGGGGCATCGGCCGCGCGCCGCGGCGCGCCGACCGTGTACACGGCCAGTTCGACGGCCGCCTCGGTCGCCGGGAAGACGGCGCGGGCCTCGTCGACGAGGGCGGACACGTCGCCGTAGCGGGCCGAGAAGTGGGTAATCAGCAGGCGACGCGCTCCCGCCTCGCGGGCGACCTCGGCGGCCTGCCGGGCCGTCGAGTGGGACACCTCGGCGGCGCGCGCGGCGAACGCCTCGCCGAAGGTCGCCTCGTGCATGAGCAGGTCCACGCCACGAGCCAGCTCGATGCCGGCGGCGCATGGGGCGGTGTCGAGGACGTACGCGAAGCTCGCACCGGCGCGCGCGGGTCCGACGAGCCCGTCGGGCGGGACGACCGTGCCGTCGGGCAGCGTGATCGCCTCGCCGCGCTTGACGGCCTCGAACTGGTCGCCGGTGGTGAGCCCTGCCGCGCGCGCCGCCGGCCCGTCGATGTGGCCCGCGCGCGTCTTCTCGGTGTAGCGGAAGCCCGCGCAGAAGACGCGGTGCTCGATCGGGCGCGCCTCCACAGTCACGTGGTCGTCCTCGAACACGACCGCGTGCTCGAAACCCTCGCCCAGTCCCACGTGGCGGACCTCGAACGGCAGGCGCGCGGCGTCGAGTCCCGGCAGGACGTCGAAGAGGCCCTTCAGCGCCTCCGGGCCGACGACCGTCAGCGGGTCGGTCCGGCCGAACAGCGCGAGCGTCGTGATGAGGCCGGGCAGGCCGTAGAGGTGGTCGCCGTGGAGGTGCGTGATGCAGACGGCGTCGAGGCGCCCGCGGCCGAGCCCGGCCTGCGCCATCTGGAGCTGCGTCCCCTCGCCGCAGTCGAACAGAACGACGCGGCCGTCGCGGCGGACGGCCGTGCCGGAGAGGTGGCGGGATTTCGTCGGGAGGGCGGAGCCCGTCCCGAGCGGGACGACGTCGAACACAGCGCGGGGCGGAGGCAGCCGGACGTACTCGGCTGAGCGCCGCGGGGTTCGGCCTGCGGCCTACACCTCGACGATCTCGACCGCGTGCGTCACGAGGCGCTTCTCGATGAGCGCGGGCCAGTACGCCACGACCTCGCTCGCGCGCGGACGGCCGCCGGCGAAGCCCGTCACGGCGCTCGGACCCGTCAGGATGAGGGGCGCGATTTCGCGGCCGAACGCGTCCACGGCGGCGCGGTCCTGGCTGCGGACCGACACGCGGAGCTGGACCTCGTCCACGGTCGCCTCGCGGGCGGCGTCGGGCGCGGTCTGCTCGGAGAGGGCGTTCAGGCCGACTAGCTCGGCGCGGAACTCGTCGAACTGTAGCCCGAGCGCGTCGAGGCGCTGGCGCAGAATGTCGGCCGCGAGGCGCGCCTTGGCCGCCGCCTCGGGCCAGGCGTACACGAGCGTCGACGTGGCCTTCCAGCCGTCGGCGTACGCGCCCGAGACCTTGAGGAAGGGCGTCGCTGGGCGGCCGGTGATGCCGGACACGCGGACGCGGTCGCCGCCCTCGTCGTCGAGGCGGATCGAGGTGAAGTCCGCGATGCAGTCCGGGGTGATGTAGTCGGCCGGGTCGCCGATCTCGTAGAGGAGCTGCTCGGTGACGGTCCCGCGCGAGACGAGCCCGCCCGTGCCGGCGTGCTTGGTGACGACGAACGAGCCGTCGGCGTTCGCCTCGACGATGGGGAAGCCGACGCGCGCGAGGTCCGGGACGGTGTGCCAGTCCGTGAAGTTGCCGCCGGACGACTGCGCGCCGCACTCGAGGATGTGCCCGGCGACGGTCCCGGCGGCCATCTTGTCCCAGTCGTCCCACGCCCAGCCGAACCGGTGGACGAGCGGGGCGAGCGTGAGGCCGGTGTCGGTCGTCCGGCCGGTGACCACGACGTCCGCGCCGAGGGCGAGCGCCTCGGCGATGGGCTGCGCGC
>JANPJI010000630.1:0-2400 GCA_031425425.1 Rubricoccaceae bacterium | reverse complement strand
GCCCTGCTGGTTCGCCGTGGACTTCACGGTCCCCGCTGGCGCGCACTGGACGATCACCGAGGTCGCTATCGAGGGCCGCAAGACCCCGCCGTTCTACCACTTCGACGGCTTCTCCTTCCGGATCCACGCCGACGACAACGGCGCGCCCGCCGCCACGCCGCTCTTCACGCGCGCCAACGCGGCCTTCACCGAGGGCCCGACCGACCGGCCGTCGTACTCGACGTTCGGCTTCGACGTCTCGGGAGCGTCCGCCCCGGTCCTCGCGGCCGGCACGTACTGGCTCTCGTTCGACATGGTCAACGAGGCGGCCGGCTTCCAGCAGGCCTTCCTCTGGCGGCGGCACCTGCCCGCAGCCGGCAGAACCGCCCTCGTCGGGGACCAGGCCGGCGCCTGGGTCGCGCTCGGCGGCGACCAGGACCTCGCGTTCGACCTGTTCGGCTACGCCCTCTCCGTCGACGTCAAGCCCGGCAGCGCCGACAACCCGGTCAACCCCGGCGCGCGCGGCCGGCTGCCCGTCGCCGTCCTCACGACGGACGCCTTCGACGCGGCCACCCTCGACCCGGCCACGCTCACGCTCGGCGACGGCGTCGGGGCCGAGACGCCCGTCGCCCGGCGCCGCAACGGGACGGTCATGGCCGCCCTCGAAGACGTCGACGGCGACGGCGACCTGGACCTGGTGCTCCACGTCGAGGTCCCGGCGCTCGTCGCCAACGGCGACCTCACGGCCGCCACGACGCGCCTCGTGCTCAGCGCGACGACGACCGGCGGGACGCCCGTCCGCGGCGCAGACGCCGTGCGCGTCGTCCCCAACGGGGCCATCTGACACTCACCTCCCTAACCCGGCGCTGCCGCCGGCCGGCCTCTTTCCTCACACTCCCACCGACCATGAACCGCTTCCTCCTCCTCTCTCTCCTCTTCCTCCTCTTCGCCACGCTGACGCCCGCCCTGGCTCAGGAAGACCCCTACGACGAGGGGCCCGTCATGGTCGTCACCAGCGTCCGCACGCTGCCGGGCCAGTTCGAGAACTACATGGGCTACATCTTCGGCGATTACGCCCGGCTCCTCGATGCCCAGCAGGAGGCCGGCGTCATCCTCGACTGGGGAGTGCTGACGACCCAGACTCGGACGCCCGACGAGGGGAACGTCGCGCTCTGGGTGACCTACCCGAACATGGCCGCGTTCGACAACCTCGACGACCGGCTCGACCCGATCCTGCAGCGCGTCCGAAACCAGACGCCGGCGCAGGCCGAGGCCGCGGGTGCCGATCGCGGAGCGATGCGGGTCAACATCGGCCAGCAGATGTACCGCGTGCTCGTACCCCGCGAGTAGGGGAGCGGGGACGCCCTCCCCGCAGCGGGACCGACGCTGCCCCCGTCAGGCGGTCACGAGGTCTGCCGTGCCGCCGCGCGCGTCTCCGACGCCGCCCCCCAGAACGACTGACCGCTCCTCCGCGGCGGCGGGACGGTCCCCCCGCCGCGTCCCTCCCCGAAGAACCCTGACCCCCACGACCATGAAACGCCTCTTCCTTCTCGCGCTGCTCCTCGCCGCGGCCCCGCTCGCGCACGCGCAGCGGATGCCCGTGACCACGACGTCCGACGCCGCCCGCGTCCACTACGTCCGCGGCCTCCACGCCATGTCGAACGCCGATTTCGCGACCGGCCGCGACCACATGGACGCCGCGCTCGCCGCCGACCCGTCGTTCGCCATGGCCCACCTGTACCGCGCGTCCGCGTCGGCGGTCGGCCGCGACGAGCACATGCGCCAGGCGGCGGCCCTCGGCGCGCGCGCCTCGGACGCCGAGCGCCAGTCCATCGACGCCTACGCAGCCAACCTGAGCGGCGACCACGACCGCGAGATCGCCCTGCTGACGGCACTCGCCACACGCTACCCCTCGGACCCGTTCCCGATGTTTATCGCCGCCAACACGGAGATGAACCGCGACGACCCGGCTGCGGCCGTCGCGGCGGCCCGGCGCGCGCTCACGGCCGACCCGACGTTCGCCGGGGCGTACAACACGATGGGCTACGCCGAGGTCGCCCGGGGCGACATGGCCGCGGCAGAGGCCGCCTTCCGCGCCTACATCCGCCTCGCGCCCGACGAGGCCAACCCGTACGACTCGTTCGGCGAGTTCTACCTCCACCAGGGCCGCCTCGACGAGGCCGAGGCGCAGTACGAGATCGCGCTCACGAAGGACACCGGCTTCGGCAACGCCCGCACGATGCTCGCCCGCATCGGCATCGAGCGGAGCAATCTGCGCTTCGAGCAGGCCGTCGCCGCGAAAGACGCCGACGCCATCGCGGCGCTCTACACCGCGAACGCGGTCATCCTGCCGCCGGACAGCCCGCCGGTCGCCGGGCGCGCCGCGATCCGCACCTACATGGCCGGCCTCGTCGCGTCGGG
>JANPJI010000629.1:0-4078 GCA_031425425.1 Rubricoccaceae bacterium | reverse complement strand
GCGCGTGCTCGCCGGCGTGCGGGCCCGCGTGGCGGTCGTGACGACCGGCGATGAGCTCGTGGCGGTCGATGGGCCGGTGCTGGCGCACCAGATCCGCCAGTCGAACGGGCACGCGGTCCGGGCGGCCCTCGCGCTCCACGGGTTCCCCGGCGCAACGCTCGCGCACGCGCCGGACGACGCAGCGCGCCTCGAACAGGCCCTCGCCGAGGCGCTCGGCGAGTCCGACGTGGTCGTCGTGACGGGCGGCGTCTCGGTGGGGCGGCTCGACCTCGTGCCGGACACGCTCGCGCGCCTCGGCGTCGCGTGCGTGTTTCACGGCGTCGCGCAGCGGCCCGGCAAGCCGCTCTGGTTCGGCGTCGCCGCGGGCGGGCCGCCCGTGTTCGGCCTCCCCGGCAACCCGGTGTCCGCGCTCGTGTGCCTCGTCCGCTACGTGGTCCCGTTCCTCGGCCGGATGGAGGGGGCAGACGAGTCGCCGCCGGCCGCCGTGTCGATGGAGGAGCTGCCGGAGCGTCCGCCGGGCCTGACCGTGTTCGCGCCCGTGCGCCTCGACGGGTTCGCCGCGCGGGCGGTCGCGACGGGCGGCTCGGGCGATCTTGTCTCGCTCCTGCCTACGGACGGGTTCGCCGAGATCGCGCCGGACGCGACCGTCGCTGTCCCGTTCTACAGGTGGAGCCCCCGCTGAGCCGCCCCGCGGCGTCCCGTAAGCGTTCCGCACCTGAAAACGTCTGAGGGGTCGACTGCCCCCGACCATGGAGCTTCTCCCCGTCCTGATCGACCCGCACGGGCGCCGGATCCGAAAGCTCCGCGTGTCGCTCACCGACGTGTGCAACTTCCGCTGCACGTACTGCATGCCGCTCGGCGTCCGCTTCCAGCCGTCGGCGACGCTGCTCCCGCCAGACGAACTCGTGGGGATGGTGGCCGGGCTGGTCGAGGCGGGCATCGGGGAGGTCCGGCTGACGGGCGGCGAGCCGCTCGCGCGGCGCGAGTTCCGCGAGATCGCCACGGCCGTCGCCGCGCTCCCGCTCCGCAAGCTCGGCCTGACGACGAACGGCTACTGGCTCGACGAGCACCTCGACTTCCTGGCCGACACGCCGTGCCGCCACCTCAACGTGAGCCTGGACAGCCTCCGGCCCGAGACGTTCGCGGCCGTCACGCGGACGCCCTTCTTCGGGCGCGTGCTCGCGGCCGTGCTCCGCGCGAAGGCGATGGGCTTCACGGTGAAGCTCAACGCCGTCCTGATCCGCGGCGCGAACGACGGCGAGGTCGAGGACTTCGTCGCGTTCTCCTCTGAGCACGGCATTCCGGTCCGTTTCCTGGAGTACATGAAGATCGGTCCGGAGCGGGAGCAGCACGAGCGCCTGTTCGTGTCGGCTGCCGAGATCACCGAGCGCCTCGCCGCGCGCCACACGCTGACGCCTCTCGACGCCGCGCCCGACGCGACGGCGTACTCGTTCCGGACGGAGCACGGGGCGGAGATCGGGTTCGTCGCGTCCGAGAGCCGCCCGTTCTGCGCGACGTGCTCCCGGCTCCGCCTCTCGCCGCGCGGGATGCTCCGAGCGTGCCTCATGTCCGAGGACGGCCGCGACCTCCGCGGCGTCCCGCGCGAGGATTACGCCGACGTGCTCCGGAGCGTGCTCCCGATGAAGCCCTTCCACCGGCTGCCCGAGATCGCGCAGCCGATGTACCAGATCGGTGGCTGACATGCTGACCCACCTCGACGACGCGAACCGCCCGGCGATGGTCGACGTCGGCGACAAAGCGCCGACGCGGCGGACGGCGCGCGCGTGCGCGCTCGTCGTGCTCCCGCCCGCCGTCGTGGCCCTGTTCGACGGGGACGAGATTCGCGGACCGAAGGGGCCGGTCTTCCACACGGCCGTGCTCACGGGGACGCACGCGGCGAAGCGCACGAGCGACCTCATCCTGCTCTGCCACCCGCTCGCGCTCGACCGCTGTCGGTTCGACATCCGACTCGATGGCGACACGGTGACCATCGAGTGCGAGGTGTCCACGCACGGCCGAACGGGCGTCGAGATGGAGGCGCTCGCGGGGGTCTACGGGGCAGCTCTGGCCGTATACGACATGTGCAAGGGCGTCTCGCACGACATCCTGATCCGCGAGACGCGCCTCGTCTCAAAGACCGGCGGCACCCGCGACGTCCATGAGTGAGACCTCGGCTGACGCGCCGCCGCTCGTCGGGGTCGTCCTCGTGGGCGGCGAGAGCAGGAGAATGGGGACCCCGAAGTGGGCGCTGGACTACCACGGCGAGACGCAGGCCGCGCGCACGGTCCGGCTGCTCCGCGGCGTCTGCGACCGCGTCGTCCTCTCGGTCCGCCCCGGCCCCCTCGACGCCGGCCTGCCTGACGTCCCGGCCATCGCCGACGCCGGCGCGGTCCGGGGACCCGCGGCGGGCATCCTCGCCGCGCTGGACGCCCACCCCGGCGCAGGCGTCCTCGTCGTCGCCTGCGACCTCCCGTTCCTCGACGCTGCAACGCTCGCCGCGCTCGTCGCAGGACGCGACCCACACCGCGTCGCGACCGCCTTCCGGAGCTCCGGCGACGGCCTGCCCGAGCCGCTCTGTGCGATCTGGGAGCCGGGTGCGCGCGGTCCGCTCGGCGCCGTGGCCGAGGCCGGAGCGGCGTGCCCGAGGCGCTTCCTGGTCGCCGCAGACGCTGCGCTCCTCGACCTCCCCGACGCCCGCGCGCTCGACAACGCCAACACCCCCGCCGACCGTGCTGCAGCCCGTGCGGCGCTCGGCGGAGCCGCCTGACCCGATGCAGATCCGCCTCGTCCACTACGCCCTGTTCCGCGACGCCCGCGGGCGCGACGCCGAGACCGTCACGACGACGGCCGCGACGCCGCGGGCCCTGTTCGACGAGCTGGGGTTCGGAGCCGCGCTCGCGTCGCCCGAGAGCTGGATCCGCGTCGCGGTCAACGACGACTTCGCCGCGTGGGACGCCCGCCTCGCCGACGGCGACACGGTCGTGTTCATCGCCCCGACGGCGGGCGGATGACGTTCCAGATCACCTCCGTGCCCATCGACCCGTCCACATGGCGGGATGCGCTCGTGCAGGATGCCCCGGCTCTCGCGGCGGGTGGGATCGTCGTGTTCGAGGGCGTCGTGCGGGACCATAGTGCGGGCCGGCCGGTCCTCTCGCTGGAATATGAAGCCTACACGGCGCTGGCCGTCCGTGAGGGCGAGCGGATCCTCGCCGAGGCGCGCGCCCGGTTCGCCATCGAGGAGGCCGTGGCCGTTCACCGGACGGGCCACCTGGCCCTCGGCGAGACGGCCGTGTGGGTCGGCGTCGCTGCCGCCCACCGCGGGGCGGCGTTCGACGCGTGCCGCTTCGTCATCGACGAGCTCAAGGCGCGCGTGCCGATCTGGAAGCGCGAGCACTACGCCGACGGGCCGGCCGAGTGGGTCGGCGTGCCCGGCCCGCCCGCACCGTGACGGCGAGCGGCGTCCTTCTCGCGGCGTTGTTCTTCGCGGCCGCCCTTGTTTACGCCTCGGTCGGGTTTGGCGGCGGCTCGGCGTACCTCGCCCTGCTGACGCTGTGGGGCCTGCCCGCGGCCGACGTGTCCGTCGTCGCGCTCGTGTGCAATGTGGTCGTGGTGGCAGGTGGGAGCTGGCACTTCGTGCGGGCCGGGCACGCGCGCGCGCGCCTCCTGGTGCCGTTCCTGCTGACGTCCGTGCCGGCCGCGGCGGTCGGCGGAACGCTCTCCGTCCCGACCGACGCGCTGCGCCTCGCGACGGGCGTCGCGCTCGCGGCGGCGGCGGTCGCGCTCGCCGTGGAGGTCCGGCGGCGGCCCGTCGTGCCCGTCGAGGGGATCCCGGCGCGGCGGCTGTGGGCCGGCGGGGCGGCGCTCGGGGCGCTGCTCGGCGGGCTCGCCGGCGTGATCGGCATCGGCGGGGGCATCTTCCTCGCGCCGGCGCTCTACGCGCTCGGCTGGGGCACGCCGAAGCAGATCGCCGCGACGGCGAGCCACTTGACCAACGGGACGGGCAGGCGAGCTGTCCAGCGAGGGGGTGGGCCAGAGAGGGGTGGTGCGGGTAGATCTCGGTCGGCGCCTGGTCGGTCAT
>JANPJI010000628.1:0-1644 GCA_031425425.1 Rubricoccaceae bacterium | reverse complement strand
ACAACAGCCGCTCCGGAAACGTCATCTCCCTCCGCAGCTTCCGCGCGACGGGGTTCAGTCGGTTCAGATAACGCGGGCGCTGGATCGGCATCGTCTCCATCAGAAGGTGGTCTCACACAAGACACCCGGGCTCGCCCCTTCTAACCGCCCCCCTCGGGGGGGCTGTCCGCGCCAGCGGACTGGGGGGGTCTGCGCCACGCCTCACCACCTGCGCCCCGCTGTTGAGCACCACCGCGGAGTGATCTGACCCCGGCCTGACGGACACCGAGTTAAGGGTTACTCTCAACCCAAGACCCCCGTGTCCATGCCCGCCACCCGGCGCTCGTTCACGCCCGAGTACAAGCGCGAGGCCGTCCGCCTCGCCGACGACCTCGGCAACGCCTCGAAGGCCGCCCGCGACCTCGGCATCACGACCAACCTCGTCCACCGATGGCGACGCCAGCTCCGCGACGACGGAGCCCGAGCGTTCCCCGGAAACGGGAGCCCCCGCGACGAGGAGCTCGCCCAGCTCAAGCGTGAGCTCCGCCGGGCCCGCGAGGAGAACGAGATCCTAAAAAAAGCCGTCGGTATCGTCAGCTCTCGGTCCTACTGAGATACCGGATGATCGAGGAGGACCACGGACGCCGCTCGGTGCGGGCCATGTGCGACGCGCTCGCCGTCGCGCCGAGTGCGTACTACGCCTGGCGAGCACGGCCGGAGACGGCGAAGGCGCGGTCAGACCGCCGACTACTCGTCGAGATCCGAGCCGTTCACCGCGAGAGCGGCGAGACGTACGGGGCGCTCCGCGTCCACGCCGAGCTTCGCGCTCGCGGCGTCGTCTGCGGCAAGAACCGGGTCGCCCGGCTGATGCGCGAGCACGACGTCCGTGCTCGGCGTCCCAAGAGACGCCCACCGACGGCGACGCCTACAACGCCGCTGACGCCGGTGGCCGCCAACGTGCTCGACCGGTCCTTCTCGCCCGACGCGCCCGACCGGGTGTGGGCCGTCGACATGACGTACATCGCGACCGTCGAGGGGTGGCTCTACCTCTCGGTCGTCCTCGACCTCCACTCGCGCCGCGTCGTCGGGTGGTCGGCCCAGCCGTCGCTCACGCGGCGCGGTCCGGTCGAGGCACTCGGCGCAGCTATCCGTGACCGTCGGCCTGCTACCGGCCTCATCCACCACTCCGACCAGGGCTCGCAGTACACGTCCGACGAGTACCGCTCGCTCTTGCGTCGCCACGGTCTCGTGGCCTCGATGAGCCGCCGGGGCAACTGCCACGACAACGCGCCGACGGAGAGCTTCTTCGCGTCGCTGAAGTCGGACGTCGTCCAAGGTCGCCGCTTCGAGACGCATGCCGAGGCGCGGTCGGTCCTCTTCGCGTACATCGAGACCTTCTACAACCGCCGTCGCCGGCACTCGTCGCTGGGCTACCTCACGCCCGACGAGCACGAGCAGCGGCACCGCTCCCAACTGCCCGAACTTCTGGCAGCCTGACCTTAACCGATCGTCCGCCGGAGCGGGGTCAGATCATACTGAACACCTGGGGGCGCGGTGAAAGGGCCCACCCCCTTGGGCCCCCCCCCCCCCGGGTGGCCCCACTCCGGCCTCTTGGCCTGCTCCGTCCTGGGAGTCAAGCGGTCCCCTCTGGCTCCCTACCTCGCG
>JANPJI010000627.1:0-3655 GCA_031425425.1 Rubricoccaceae bacterium | reverse complement strand
TCGAGATGGAGTGGGACGAGGGCTACCCGACGATGGGCCTCGTGGCCGGCCCGCGCCTCGCCGCGCGGCTCGGGCCGGCGCGCGCGCCCGACGCGCCCGTCGAGGCGTTCCACGAGGACCTCGCCGCGTCCGTGCAGGTCGTCTACGAGCGCGCCGCGTTCCACGTCCTCAACGGGCTCCACGCCCGGACCGGCCTGACGGACCTCGCCATGGCCGGCGGGTGCGCCATGAACAGCGTCGCCAACGGCAAGATCCGGGCGAACACCCCCTTCGAGCGCGTCTACGTGCAGCCCGCCGCCGGCGACAACGGCACCGCCCTCGGGGCCGCGCTCTGGGCGTGGCACCAGACGCTCGGCCACGCCCGGCGCCACGAGATGACGCACGGCTACTGGGGCACCGCCCACGCCACGAACGGCCTCGCCGCCGCGGTCGCCGGCCACCGCGACGACGCCTACGCCTACTCCGTCACCGAGTGCGCCGACGCCGACGAGACGCAGCGCCGCACGGCCGCGCTCCTCGCCGACGGCAACGTCGTCGGGTGGTACCAGGGCCGCGCCGAGTGGGGCTCCCGCGCCCTCGGCAACCGCTCGATCCTCGCCGACCCCCGCCGGGCGGACATGCGGGACCTCATCAACACCAAGATCAAGTTCCGCGAGCGGTTCCGGCCCTTCGCCCCGTCGATCCTGGAGGAGCGCCTCGACGACTACTTCGTCGGCGCCGCGCCGGACCCGTTCATGCAGCAGGTCTACCCGGTCCGCGAGGACCGCCGCGCCGAGATCCCCGCCGTGACGCACGTGGACGGCTCGGGCCGCCTCCAGACCGTTTCCCAGGCGGACAACCCGCGCTACCACGGGCTCATCTCGGCCTTCGAGCGCCTCACCGGCACGCCGGTCGTGCTCAACACGTCGTTTAACGAGAACGAGCCCATCGTGGACACGCCCGCCCAGGCGCTCGACTGCTTCCTGCGGACGCACATGGACGTCCTCGTCGTCAACGACACCATCGTCCAGCGGACGCCGAAGCCGGCCGCCGTCCTGCGGCCGCGCGTGCCCTACACCGCACCGGCCATGACAGCCGCACGAAAGGGCATCGCCGAGCGCGTGGCTGAGCGCGTGCCCGTCGGCGTCCACCAGGCCTGACCGGAGGCTGGTAGGGGGACGTCGTTCGGCGAGCGTCCCCCCGCGCCTTGCTTTCTACACCGTCATTCCCGCGCACGCGGGAGCCGCAGGCCGGCGCCAGCCCACCCAGGGGACGAACCACTGCGCCTGGACTCTGGATTCCCGCGTGCGCGGGAACGACGGTGGGTGGGGCTGGGAGACGATACCTACCTTTGGCAGTGACCGGAGGGGGCCGTCGGTGTCCACGGATCGCGACGGTTCACCGATGTGAAAAGAGTGTTTCCGCGGCACCGCAGCCGAGGAGCCGTGTAGCTTGACGGCCCACCGTTTCTGCGCAGGCCGCCTTGCGGCTCCCCTCCACGCGCGCCCCCGAGGCCCCGATCCGCACCGGAGCCCTCGTCCCACGTCCATCTTGACGGCGTCCATCGCCCTGGGAGCCCTCGCGGCCTTCGCCGCCTCCGTGCTGGCGACGCGGCTGACGCGCGCCCTCGCCGTCCGCCACGGCCACGTGGATGTCCCCGACGCGCGGAAGCGCCACGCGCTCGCCGTCCCGCGCCTCGGCGGCGTCGGCATCGCGGCGGGCGTCGTGGCCGGGCTCGTCGCCGCGTCCGCGTTCGGGGGCGTCGCGCTGCCGGACGTGCTGCCGCTGCTCGTCGGGGCCGCCGTGATCACCGGCCTCGGGCTGTGGGACGACCTCCGCGGGCTCGGCTTCAAGCGCCGGTTCGTGGTCCAGACGGCCGCCGCCTACGGGATGGTGCTGGCGGGGTGGCACGTCGACGTGTCCAACCTGCCGGTCCTCGGCGCGCTCGGGCCGTTCGAGCAGGCCGCCGTCGCGCTCCCGCTGACGCTCCTGTGGACGGTCGGCCTGTGCAACGCGATGAACCTCATCGACGGGCTCGACGGGCTCGCCGGGGGCGTCGCCGTGGTCGCGTTCGGGGCGCTCGGCGTCGCGTACGCCGGCGACGGGATGCTGCTCGCGCTCTGCGTCGTCGGGGCCGCCGCGACGGCCGGCTTCCTCGTGTTCAACGTCCACCCGGCGTCCATCTTCATGGGCGACACCGGGAGCACGCTGCTGGGCTTCCTGCTCGCGATGGGCGGCCTCCGCGGCGTGGACGGCGCGCCGACGCTGGGGCTCCTCGCCGTGCCCGTCGTGGCGCTCGGCCTGCCCGTGCTGGACACGCTCACGACGATGGCGCGCCGCGTCTCGCGCCGCCAGTCGCCGTTCCTCCCCGACGCGGACCACATCCACCACCGCGTGCTGGAGCGGAGCCACTCGGTCCACGGGGCCGTCCGCGCGCTGTGGGGGGCCGGGGCCGTGTTCGGCGCGATCGCCGTCGTGCTGAGCCGCGCCCAGGGGAGCAACACCGTGCAGGCGCTCTGCGTGCTGGCGAGCGTCGCCTTCGGGTACCTCGTCGTGCGGCGGCTGCGCTACGTCCGTGCCCGCGTGCTGTGGCGCCGCCTCCAGCGCCAGCAGATGCACCGCCGCCGCGCGAGGGCCGTCGTGGCCGTCGCCCCGTCGCTCGTCGCCCCGGTCGGCGGCGACGGAGCCGCCGGGGCGGGCCGGAGCGCCCCGCCCACGGTCGCCGACGCCGAGGCGTAGCCGGATCGGTGGGGCCGGGTCGGCGGGGCCGCGAGGCCGTGCCGTAGCTTGGCAGCCGACCACCGCCCGGGCCGCGCCCGCTCGCCATGCTGTTCGGAACCGTCGTCGGCCAGGTCTGGTCGACCCGCAAGGACGAGGCGCTCGTCGGGATGACGTTCCTCATCGTCCGCGAGACGACGCTGGACGGCACGCCCACCGCCACGTTCGTCGTCGCCGCGGACTCGGTCGGGGCGGGCGTAGGCGAGACGGTCCTCGTCGCCCAGGGGTCGTCCGGCCGGCAGACCGCCGTCACGAGAGACAAGCCCGTCGACGCCGTGGTCATGGCCATCGTGGACCGCGTCGACGTCGCGGATGCGGCCGCAGCCGGGGCGCCGTCGCGGCGCGCGGCGTGACGCTCGGGCGCGTCATCGGGAGCGTCTGGGCCACCCACCGCGACGCCTCGCTGGAGGGCAAGCGGATGCTCCTCGTGCAGCCGCTCCGCGCCGACGGGACCGACGCCGGCCGGCCGTTCGCCTCGCTCGACACCGTCGGTGCCGGCCCCGGCGACCGCGTCCTCGTGGTCAAGAGCACCGAGGCCGGCCTCCCCTTCCGCCCGCCCATGGACCTCGTCGCCACCGACGCCACCCTCCTCGGCATCGTGGACGCCGAGCCCGCAGACCGGGCGGCCTGAGTCGCGGCACCCCGTGTGCGCGCCCGATTCCCGCCCGGGTGCCCCCGCCCGCACCTCGTCGCCTCCGCGCCCTGCTCCTCGCCGCCGGCCCGGCGAGCGCCCGGCACGTCCACGCCGACGGGCAGCGGCACGTCCACAACGCGCCGGTCGCTGGGGCGCTCGCGACCTACGCCTCGCGACCTACGCCTCGCGACCTACGCCTCGCGACCTACGCCTCGCGACCTACGCCTCGCCACCGTCCGCGCCTCGCCGCCGTCCGCGCCTCGC
>JANPJI010000626.1:0-7636 GCA_031425425.1 Rubricoccaceae bacterium | reverse complement strand
AGTACCCCGGAGCCGTCGCGACGCGCTCGTCGACGGGGCGCAGCTCCTGGGCGATGGCGGGGCGGAGCGTGGCCGCGGCGAGGACGAGGACGAGCAGGCGAACGGTCATCAAACGGGGGAAAGGAGACAGCGAACAGAACGCGGCACTCGGCGCGCGGTGAGGTCCACGCAGCACCTGGCGTACCGGAGCGCGGCTCGGCGGCGCGCTACCGGACGACGAGGAAGAACTGCGAGATGGCGATCAGGCCCGACGCGGCGAGCCCGGCGATGGTCGCCGTGTCGCGCCAGGACCAGTTCCGGCGCTCGCTCTCGGACGTCTGCACCTCGACGACGTCGCCGTCGGCGAGGACCGGGTACACGGTGGGCGCGGCGACCATGTCGGCCAGGGCCGCGTCGTAGAGGAGCGACCGCGACGCGCCGTCCTGGCGGTAGAGCCGGACCCGCACGTCGCGGGTGACGTCGACCTCGGGCGTCGAGCGGAGTGGCATCAGGAGGGGGCCGCCGGCGAGCGACAGGACCTCGCCCATGTCCATCCCGGCCGAGACCTCGTAGGTCCCCGGCCGCGGGACCGTGCCCCACACCGACACGACGACGGTCGCCTCGCCGGGGAGGACGTGGACGAAGTAGGCCTGCGACGTCGAGCGGCGCTCCTCAACCTGCCCGAAGGTCTGCGCGGCGAGCGGCGCAGCGAGGCCGGCGAGGAGAACCAGGGCAGCCGCCCGGTGGGCAGCGGTACGGACGGTCATCGGGAAGCGCCGGTGTTGGAGTCGTGGCCGTAGGCGTAGTCCTGCCCGTAGCGGTACGCGTACTTGTAGCGGTAGCCGTAGGCCTGCGACACGTCGAAGCCGTTGAGCACGACCCCGATGAGCTTGGCCCCGACCGAGGCGAGCGCCCCCCGCGACGACTCGAGGTCGTAGTCCCGCGTGACGCCGGCGCGCGTCACGAGCAGCGTCGCGTCGGCCTGGGTCGAGAGCAGCACGGCGTCCGTCGCGGCGAGCACGGGCGGGGCGTCGAGCACGACGAGGTCGAACGTCTCGTGGGCGGCCGCGAGGAAGTCGCGCATCCGCTTCGAGCCGAGCATCTCGGACGGGTTGGGGACGATCATGCCGGCCGGCAGCACGAACAGGCCGTCGGCGACCTCGGTCGCCGTCGACGCGTCGAACGGGCCGTCGGCGTAGAGCGCCTGCACGACGCCGGGGTCGCGGGAGACCCCGAAGGTCCGGTGGACGGTCGGCCTCCGGAGGTCGGCGTCGACGAGGAGCACGCGGCGGCCGGCCTGGGCCATGACCACGGCGAGGTTGGCCGCGGTGACGGACTTGCCCTCGCTGGGGTTCGAGCTCGTCACGAGCAGCGTCCGGACCTCGGCGTCGGGCCGCGCGAACTGCACGGACGTCCGCAGGGCGCGGTATGTCTCGCTGACGGTCGCCATCGGGTTGATGAGCGTCACGAGGTGGAGGTCGAGCGAGCGCTCGCCGACGCGCAGCCGGTCCGCCTTGCCGAACTCCTTGCGCAGCAGCGGCCCCATATCCGGGATCGTCCCGAGCAGCGGCAGGTCGGCCCGCGCGAGGTCGTCCGGCCGGTGGATGCGGTGGTCCAGGCGGACGCGGGCGATGGCTGCGGCGACGCCGAGGGCGAGCCCGAGCAGGATCCCGAGGCCGATGTTGCGTCCGCGGTTGGGCGCGAACGGCGCGGGCGCCGCGAAGGCCGGCCGGATGATGGTCGCGTATCCGAGCTGCGACTGCTCGGCGACGCGCGCCTCCTGGAGCTTCTCGTCGAGCGCGCTGTAGAGACGCTCCGCGCCGAGGCGCTCGCGCTGGAGCTGCGCGAGGTCGATGGACTGGCCGGGGATCTGGCCGAGGCGGCCCTCGATGTCGGAGATCTGGCGGCCGAGCGCCGCCTGCTGCGCGGCGAGCCCGCCGAGCGCGATCTCGCCGTCGGTGAGCTGCGCCCGGAGGTCGGCGACGCGCCGGAAGCCCGTCTGCGCGTCCCCGCCGCCGGCGGCGATGGACTCCTGCGTGAGCTGTGCCGAGAGGTCGGCAATGCGCTCCCGCAGGCGCGCGATCTCGTCGCGCCGACGCGTGACGACCTCGGGGACGTCCGCGCCGGTGCGGAAGGCGGGGTTGCGGATGTAGTACGGCTCGAGCTCGGCCTCGATGGTCCGGATGCGCAGCTGCGCGGCCTCGATCTGGCCGTCCGCCCCCGAGGCGACGCGGCCCGAGAGGTTCGGCTCGACGCGGCCGATCTCGGCGCGGATCGCGGCGACGCTGGCCCGCTTCACCTGCGCGTCAACCACGGCCGCGTCGCGCTGCGACTCCAGCGTCGCGAGCTGGTCGATCATCTGCGCCGTCTCCTGGTCCAGGGCGACGGCCCCCTCGCGCGTCATGAACGCGCGGACCTCTCCGTCGAGCGACTGGAGGTCGGCGCGGCGCTGTGTGACCTGGTCTTCGAGAAAGCGACGCGAGGCGCTCATGCCGGCGCGGCTGGACGACTGCGAGAGCGCCACGAACGCCTCGGTGTAGACGTTGGCGATGAGGGCCGCCTCGGCCGGGTCCTCGCCCACGGCCGACACGCGGAGGGCGTCGGCCTCCTTGCCCTCCTGGGCGGTCGAGAGCACGCTCTGGAGGCGGAACGCGACGTCCTGGGCCGTCGCCGGGCGCTCGCCCGCGGCCGTCTCGACGGGCCGCAGGATGTTCAGCGCGCGGCGCGTCCCCGGCACCTGCCGTACGACGAGCAGACTCTCGGCCGCCGTCAGCGCGAGCGGCATGGACTGGCGCAGCGTCAGGATCTCGTTTTCGAGGTTGCGGTCCTGCCCGAACAGCGCCCCGGAGCCGTTGGTCGGAAGCACGTCGGCGAGGCTCTGGTCGCCCTTCTCGACGAGCATCAGCGCGTAGGACGCGTACTGCTCGGGCTGCGCGAACGTCCACGCCGCGACGGGGATCGCCACGGCGAGCACGGCCCCGAGCAGGATCCACCGGCCGCGGACGAGAATATCGAGGATCTCGCGGAGATCGACCCCCTCGTCCGGCTGCGCGTAGAACGGCTCCTCGATGTGGACGGGCGGGCGGACGGGAAGACCGTCGTCCGGGGTCGGCGGGACGGGAACGAAGTTCTTCATGCGCCGAAAATAACCGCCGGCCGCGTTCGCTCTGTAAAGACTTTTCGCTAAGGCCTCGCCCGCCTCACGCCTACCTTCGGTGCCCCCCGGTCCGCATGCGCCTCGCCGTCCTCTCCGACATCCACGCCAACCTCGAGGCGCTCCAGGTCGCGGTCGCCGAAGCGGACGTGCGCGGGGCGGACGCGATCGTGTGCCTCGGCGACGTGGTGGGCTACGGGCCGGACCCCGGCCCGTGCGTCGATGTCGTCCGGGAGCGCTGCACGGCGACCGTCATGGGCAACCACGACGCGGCGGTGGCGCTGGCCGCCGGCACCGAGGCCCTCCCCCGCGACGGGCAGTCGGCCGTCGCCCTGCACCGCGAGATGCTCTCGGCCGAGCAGCTCGCCTGGCTCGCCGGGCGGCCCTACGCCGCCGTCGCCCACGGCGTGACGCTGGCCCACGCCTCGCCGGAACGGCCGGACGAGTGGCTTCGGCTGGACTCCTTCGGGGCCGTCCGCGCGCAGTTCGAGGCGTTCGAGACGGCCGTCTGCTTCGTGGGCCACTCGCACAAGCCGGCCGTCGTGTCGGACACGGTGGGCGTCGCCCGCGTCCGGCCGGGCCACCGCTACCTCATCAACGTCGGGTCCGTCGGGCAGCCGCGCGACCACGACCCCCGCGCCGCGTTCGGGCTCTACGACACCGAGACGATGGCCTACGAGCTCGTCCGCGTCCACTACGACCTGGCGCGGACGCGGATGCGCATCGCGGACGTGGGCCTGCCGGACGGCCTCGGCGACCGGCTCGCGGTAGGGGTCTGACGGGAGGCGAGGCCGACAGGCCGTTCGCTCACCCGTCGCTTGCCACCGGCACGCCCGCTTTCGCCTCCGCGAGGTCGGCCGCGACCATCTCGGCCGTCATCTCTTCGAGCGTCGTCGTGGCCGTCCAGCCGAGTTCGCGGTTGGCCTTGGTGGGATCGCCGAGGAGCAGCTCGACCTCGGTCGGGCGGTAGTAGGCCGGGTCGATCTGGACGACCACCGCGCCGGTGTCGGTCCGCGTGCCGACCTCGTTCTCGGCCGTCCCGGCCCACGCCAGCTCGATGCCGGCGGCGTCGAAGGCCATCTCGCAGAAGCGGCGAACGGTCGTGGTGCGGCCCGTGGCCAGGACCCAGTCGTCGGGCGTGTCGTGCTGGAGGATGCGCCACATGCCCTCGACGTAGTCGCGGGCGTGGCCCCAGTCGCGGCGGGCGTCGAGGTTGCCGAGGTACAGGCAGCTCTCCTGGCCGAGCGCGATCCGGGCGGCGGCCCGCGTGATCTTGCGGGTCACGAACGTCTCGCCGCGGCGCGGGCTCTCGTGGTTGAACAGGATGCCGTTGGTCGCGAACATGCCGTACGCCTCGCGGTAGTTGACCGTGATCCAGTAGGCGTACATCTTGGCCGCGGCGTACGGCGAGCGCGGGTAGAACGGCGTCGTCTCGGACTGCGGCGTCTCGCGGACGAGCCCGTACAGCTCGGACGTCGACGCCTGGTAGAAGCGGGTCTTCTCCTCCAGCTTGAGGATCCGGATCGCCTCCAGCAGGCGCAGCGTGCCGATGCCGTCGGCGTTGGCCGTGTACTCGGGCGTCTCGAAGCTCACCGCGACGTGGCTCTGCGCGGCGAGGTTGTAGATCTCGTCGGGCTGGACCTCCTGGACGATCCGGATGAGGTTCGTCGAGTCGGTCATGTCCCCGTAGTGCATCCGGAAGCTGACCTCGGCCTCGTGCGGGTCCTCGTAGAGGTGGTCCACGCGCTGCGTGTTGAAGCTCGACGCGCGGCGCTTGAGGCCGTGGACCTCGTAGCCCTTGGCGAGGAGCAGTTCGGCGAGGTACGAGCCGTCCTGGCCGGTCACGCCGGTCAGGAGCGCGCGTTTGCGCGGGGAAGCGAGGGGTCCGGTCGGCGAGGTCATGCGTCGGGAGGGGGAGGGAATCGGGGTATCGGCCCGGTTCGCCGGAAGGGTTAGCGGTGCGGGGCCGGATGCGGCGCGAAGATACCGAGCCGGCCCCTCAGGGCCGCCCGCTCCTTCGCGGCGCAGGTCAGAGGCTGCGGTAGACGGCCAGGGTCTCGGCCGCGGCGCGCTCCCAGGAGAAGGTCTGCGCACGCACCTCGCCGCGCGCCACGTTCGGGGAGGCGCGACCACCCTCGACGGCCTTCGTCAGCGCATCCGAGAGGCCGTCCGCGTCGCCGGGCCCGAAGTAGTGCGGCACGTCCCCGGCCACCTCCTCCGTCGTCGGAATCCTGGAGGCGACGAGGGGACACCGGCAGGCCATCGCCTCCAGAAGCGGGATCCCGAAGCCCTCGTACCGCGACGGATACACGAACGCCGCGGCGGACCGGTAGAGGTCCGCCAGGGCCTCGTCGTCGATGTCGGAGACCAGCCGGACGCGGTGCGAAGGCCCGAGGCGGGCCAGAGCCTCCCGCTCCTCGTCGTTCCACGGCGCCCCGACGACCGTCAGGCCGATGTCGGGCGCGAGCGGCCAGCGGGCGTATGCGTCGAGGAGCGTGTCGAACCCCTTGTACGACGCCGCCCGGCCGCCGACGTAGAGCACGAACGGCGGCTCACCCCCGCGGCGGTCTTGCCCGGGGCGGAACACCGGGTCGTGGCTGAGGTGCACCACGTGGAGCCGGTCGGGGTCCGCCCCGCACCGCTCGACGAGGTCCTGCCGGGTCGTCTCGGAGATGCACACGACGGCCTCGGCGGCTCCGACGGCGCGGCGCTGGCGGCGGCGGAACGCCTCGTCGGCCGGGTGGCTCCAGTCGGCCGCATAGCGGACGTGGATCGTGTCGTAGGCCGACACCACGCGCGGCCCGCGCCACACCGGCGGGAACGTGTAGTACGTCGAGTGGAAGACGGCGCGGCGCGGCCACCCGGCCCGCAGTTGCTCCTGAACGACCGGCGCGATCGCGCTCATCACCCGCGCAGGGCGGGCCTGCGGGATCGTCGCCGGCCGGATGCGCGCGTGCGTCGGGAGGTCCTGCAGGCGGAACTTGTCGAGCGACCGGAGCTCGACCCGGAGGTTCGCATCGAGGGCGCACATCGCCGGCAGAACCTGGCTGAAAATGCGCGATATGCCGCCTCGCGCCTGCTGCTCGTAGATCAGTCCGTCGACGACGAGGTCCATCGGGACGCACAGGCGATATGGCCGAACTTACCCCGTCTCGACCGGGTGGGCGACGTGGTCGAGAAACCAGGCGTACGTGCTCGCAAGTCCGTCGCGGAGCGGCGTCCGAGCGGTCCACCCGAGTGCGACCATCCGCGACACGTCGAGCAGCTTGCGCGGCGTCCCATCGGGCTTGCTCAGGTCGTGGGCGATCTCGGACGCGCTCCCGACGACCTCGCGGACGAGCGCGACCAGTTCTCGGATCTCGACGTCCTCGCCGACGCCGACGTTGAAGAGGCCGTTCGGGGCCGCCTCGCGGAGGCGTGCCTCGGGCTGTTCGAGCACGTAGCGGACGGCGTCGGCCAGGTCGTCGGCGTGGAGGAACTCGCGGCGCGGCGTGCCGGTGCCCCACACCGTGACGGGCGCGTCCGATCCGTCCGGCGCAGCCCCCTTCGCCTCGTGCATCTTGCGCACGAGCGCGGGCAGGACGTGGCTGCCGGCGAGGTCGAAGTTGTCGCCGGGGCCGTAGAGGTTGGTCGGCATCAGGCTCACGAAGTCCGCCCCGTGCTGCACGTGAAACGCCTCGGCGAGCTCGAGCCCGGCGATCTTGGCGACGGCGTACGCCCGGTTGGTGGCTTCGAGCGGCCCGGTGAGGAGGTGCTCCTCGCGGATCGGCTGCGGCGCGAGGCGCGGGTAGATGCACGACGACCCGAGAAAGACGAGCCGACCGCGCTGCCCAACGCCAGACTCGTGCGCGGCTTCGATGACATTGAGCGCGATGCCGAGGTTGTCGCCGAGGAAGTCGGCCGGGTAGGTCGCGTTGGCGAGAATCCCGCCGACCTTCGCCGCGGCGAGGACGACGAACGCGGGCCGCTCGGCGGCGAAGAACGCGTCGACCGCGGCGCGGTCCAGCAGGTCCAGTTCGGCGTGGGTGCGGACGATCAGGTTGTCGTAGCCGGCCGCGCGGAGCGCGCGGACGACGGCCGAGCCAACGAGGCCGCGGTGGCCGGCGACGTAGATGGGGGCGGAGCGGTCGGTGAGCTGCATCGGGGCGGGAGGGTCTCCGGGGCCGGCGGCACGGATCGTGCCTGGCGGACAGGGCCGAGTTTACGCCGCCGCGGCGTCGCCGGACCGTTCCGCGGGCGCGGCGCGTCAGGCAGGTCGTCCCAGGTCGGGTTGGCCGCAATGTCGCCACCAGGAGTGTCTGGCCGGCAGGGAGATCGTGTCGTCGCTCCGGGCTGCGGTCGGATGCGACACACGCCCACTCCGGACGCGCTTCCGCACCCCCCGGGGGGCGCGGAAGCCGGGCCACCTCGCAAACCCAACATCCATGTCATCCTGAACTCGATTCAGGTAGGACGTACGCAGTTGGCAATCCCCCATTGCCGTCATCCCCGCGGAGGCGGGAC
>JANPJI010000625.1:0-2554 GCA_031425425.1 Rubricoccaceae bacterium | reverse complement strand
TTTGGAAACTCGGTTGCGCGCGTTCTCTCAAGAATCGTCATTCCCGCGAAGGCGGGAATCCACGTTGTTTCTGGCGTCCGATGGATCCCCGCCTGCGCGGGGATGACGTTGATCTGGAGTTTCCAGACAGGCCCTAGAACGTGTACGAGACGCTCCCGCCAATCGGCGCGAAGGCGAAGACCTTGGTTTCGCTCCGGGTCGTGAACGTCTGCGTGGTCGGGTTGTAGACCTCGGTGTCGTCGCGGTAAACGGCCACGATGCCGAAGACGTCGAAGGCGAAGCGGTTGCCGAAGAGGCGGATGCCGGGGAAGGCCGCGGCTCCGGAGAACCCGTCCGTGATGGGCACGATGCCGTCCATGATCAGCTTCACGCCGTTGTTGAGCTGCACCTCGCCGCCGAGCGAGAGCGCCGCCCCGTCGCCGAACTCGACGTCGCCGTCCGAGCCGCTGCGCCCGACGACGCCCGTCAGGCCGATGTTGACCGAGCGCGTCTCGTCGCCCACGGTCACGACGCCGTACGGGAACGCGACGGCGGACCCGTCGATGGTCTCGTCGCCCGTGAGGGGGATCAGCACGCTCGCGCCGAGCGCGACCGAGACGTTGCCGGCCTGCCAGATGGTCCCCTTGATGCCGAGCAGCGGGAGGATGCCGCCGCCGTCGCCGAGCGCGAGATAGCCCGTCGCGCTCGCGTCGACGTGGTCCGTGAGGCCGACGGCCACGTTGGGCGCACCAAGAAACGAGAGCCGCACCTGCCCACCCCCGATCGTCCGCGCCGTCGGCGAGAGGAAGAGGCGGCTGCGGACCGGGTCCGTCCGGAAGAAGCGCCCGCGGATGAGCGGCGCGACGGTCTCGACGCGTGCCCGCGCGAACGTCCGCGTGACGCCGTCCGTGGTCACGACGACGAGCGGGTCGGCCGCCTCGTCGGCGACGGTCCCGACGTAGACGGAGCCGTCGGTGAGGACGACGCGGCGAAGGGCGGGGTCGGCCTGGGCGCGCACGAGCGGTGCGGCGAGCAGGACGGCGACGAGAAGGGACGCGAACCGGAGCATGTGCAGGGGAAGTGTGAGGGGCGAGGATAGCGCAGGCGGCCGCCGCGCCACCTGATCCGATTGCACTACCCGCGACAGGGGCCTCTCCCCCTACTCGGGCCGACACGACGCGAGGCGGAGCCACGCGAATCCAACTCCTGGTCATCCTGAATCAAGTTCAGGATGACATATACTTTGGAGAGCGCCTGTCTGGGAGGCGACGGCGCAAGGGCGACCGCGCTACGCGGTGCGGACCCAGCGCCGGAGGTCGGCGAACGTGGCCTTCTTGCCCGTCATCAGAATGCCGACGCGGTAGACGCGCGCCGCGAGCCAGATCACGCCCACGAACGACACGCCGAGGATGGCCAGCGACAGAACGACCTCCCACAGCGGGACGTGGCTGACGGTCATCCGGACCACCATCAGCACGGGCGACGAGACGGGAAAGTGAGAGAGAAAGACCGACAGCGGCGCGTCCGGCTGGTCCGCCACGGACGCCAGGAAGAAAAGCGGGAGCATGATCGGGATCATCAGCGGCACCTGGAGCGACTGCGCGTCGGCCTCCTGATCGACCATGCTCCCGACGGCGGCGAAAAGGCCGGCGAAGAGGAGGTAGCCGCCGAGGAAGAACAGCACGAAGGCGAGCATCAGGCCCGGCGTGACGAGCGCCGGGAGCGCGGCCGGGTCGAACGGCAACTCGGGCGTCGGGGCGACGCCGGACGGCCGGACGACCGTGTGGTCCGCGAAGAGTGCCAGGACCGGGGCGGCGGCGAGGCTCAGCGCGACCAGGCCGGCCGCCCACCCGACGAGCTGCGTCAGCCCGACGGCCCCGATGCCGAGCACCTTGCCCATGAGGCGGTCGAACGGCCGCACGCTGGACGCGATGACCTCGACGATGCGGTTGGCCTTCTCCTCGATCACGCCGCGCATCACCATCGCGCCGTAGATCAGGATGGCGATGTAGATGAGCAGGCTGAGCACGTTGGCGAGCCCGAACTGCGCGAGCGCCCCGCCCTCGGCGTCGCCCTCCTCGGCCACCGTCACGAGCGACACGGCGACGGGCGCGTCGACGGCGGCGAGTACGGCGTCGGTCGCGCCGGCGGCGCGGAGGCGCGCGCGGCGGACCGTCTCGCGGACGGCCTCGCGGAGCGCGGCCGGCTCGCCGAGGCCGCCGGTGGCGTAGATGGCCGCCTCGGCCGTGCCCGCGACGACGCCCTGCGGGAGCACCACGACGCCGTCGAGGCGGTCAGCGAGCAGGCGCGCGCGGAGCGTGTCCAGCGGCGCCACGGTCGCCGTGGCGTCCGTGCCCTCGGGGAGGGCACCGACGAGCGCCGCGGCGAGCCCGCCCTCGCGGTCCACGACGGCCACGCGCGGCGGCGCGCAGTCGTCCGCGCCCGACAGCAGGACGACCGGCACGACGACGGTCGCGAGCATCAGCACGGGCGCGAGCAGCGTCGTCGCGGCGTACCACGGCGACCGCACGCGGGGGACGTACTCGCTCCAGGCGATGAGGCGGATGACGGACAC
>JANPJI010000624.1:0-5312 GCA_031425425.1 Rubricoccaceae bacterium | reverse complement strand
CGGCGGTGACCAAGACCGAGACGCTCGACGGGTTCAAGTTCCGCGTCGACGGCGGCTGGCTCCTCTTCCGCCCGTCCGGCACAGAGCCGGTCCTCCGGGTCTACTCCGAGGCCGCCTCGCAGGAGCGTGCGGACGCGATCGTTCAGTGGGGTGTAGACTGGGTCAACGGCGGCTAGCGCCGCCGCGGCAGCGGGCAGTAGCGGCCTCGCCGCGCCAGGGGCCAGTGGCAGAAAAGACGCAGAGGGTCCCACCGTCTTGTTCTGCCACTGGCCACCGGTCCGAGTATCTCGGTGCCTACTGGCCACTGGCCGCATTCCCCTCAATCTGCGCGAGCCTCCGTTCCAGCGCCGCGGCGTCGCGGACGGTCGTCTGGCGGAGGCGGGTGAAGGTGGGGGCCGTCGTGTCGGCGAACGCCTCGATGCGGGCGTCGAGGCGCGCGCGGTCTGCGGCGAGGGAGTCGAGTGAAGCGCCGAGGCGGCCGGTCGTGTCGGACGGTGCCGCGGCGCGGGAGGCGGCGAGGCGCGCGTCGAACCGGGCGAGGCGTGAGGCCGTCGCCGCCTGGAGCGAGGGGGCGTCGGAGGCGGCGTCGAAGCGGGCACGGCCGACGGCCGCGCGCAGGCGGGCCACCTGCCGGCCGATGGCCGCAGCCGTCGTGTCGAACGCGGCGCGCGGAAGCGGAGCCAGGCTGTCGACGCGGGCTTCGAGGCGGCGCCGGTCTTCGAGCAGACGTTCCAGGACCGGCGCGTAGGCGAGCTGGCGAACCGAGTCGGCCGCAGCGGCCTCGGCCTCGATCTCGGCGATGTCGGCGTCGATGCGGGTGGTGGCGACGAACGCGCGGGCCACGACCCGCGCCACGTCCGCCTCGCCCACGAGCGCGACCGCTGCGGGATCCGCGTCGGGCGACGAGCACGCGGCGAGCAGGACGGCGAAAACGGCGAGGGCGATAGAACGGGGCAGCACGAGGGGAGCAGTCGGGGACAGGCACAAACAGCGTGGGCGGCCTGCCGAGCAGACCGCCCACGAGCGGAAGATCCGAAGAAAGGCCGCGGGGACGCGGCCCCTCGGCTCAGACGACGCGCTTGCGGCCGGTCACGAGCTTGTAGACGAACAGCAGCAGGCAGGCACCCGCGATCGAGACCAGAATGGCCGGGATGCTGATCTGCTCCGTGATGTCGGCGACGCCGATCAGCGGGCTGATGAGCCAGCCGGCGAGCATCGCGCCGACGATGCCGACGACGATGTTGAGCAGGAGACCCTGCTGGGCGTCTGTGCCCATAATCTTGCTCGCGATCCAGCCGGAGAGACCGCCGACGATCAGGAAGATGATGAAGTTCATTTCGGTGTAGGGGTGAGAGAGGGGAGTGCGCCACTGGGGCGACCGCAGCTTGCACGCAGCGGGTACCCGAAAGGTTCACGCAGTCTCCGACTTCACATGTGCGGCCCCGATCCCCGCCAGCCGGCCGCTGGCCCACGCCCACAGAAAGTTGTACCCGCCGATCGGCCCGAAGGCGTCCAGAACTTCCCCACAGAGGTAGAGGCCGGGCGCGCGGCGGCTCTCCAGCGTGCCCACGTCGACCTCGCCGAGCGGGACGCCCCCACCGGTCACCTCGGCCTTCTTGTACCCCTCGTCGCCGGTCCACGGCAGTGGGAAGGCGGCGAGCGCCTCGACGAGGCGGCGGCGCTCGTCGCGGCGCAGGTCGGCCCGCGAGCGGTCCGGCGGCACGTCCGCCTCGGCCATGAGCGCCTCGGCGAGGCGCGCCGGGAGGTGCGCGCGGACGGTCGCGGCGACGGTGCCTGCGCCGGGCGCGCGGAGCGCGGCGTCCCACGCCTCGGCGTCGAGGCCGGCCCACTGCACGAGGAGCGGCTGCTCGCGCCCGGCCTCGCGCGCGAGCGTCGCCGCGTGCGACACGTCCAGCACGGACGGGCCGCTGTAGCCGCGGTGCGTGAACAGGAACCCGCGCGGCTCGCCCCCGAGGCCCTTCGCGCCGGGCACGCGCACGCGCGCGGCGAGCGACACGCCGGACAGCCCCGCGTGTGGGGCCGGGCCGCCCCCGGCCGGCGTCGCGGTCAGTGGCGCGAGGGCGGGGTAGGTCGGGACGAGCGTGTGGCCGAGGCGCTCCGCCACGCGCAGCCCGAACCCGTCGCTGCCGGTGTTGGGCACCGACAGGCCGCCCGTCGCCAGAACCACGGCGTCCGCGTGGACGTCCGCGCCGACGTCGGTCCCGACGAGCCAGCCCGGCCCCGCAGTCTCCGGCCCGGCGGGCGCGAGGCGCGTCACGGCCGTCTCGAAGCGCATCTCGACGCCCGCGGCGCGGCAGGCGGCCGAGAGCGTGTCGCGGACATCCGTCGCCCGGTTCGAGGCCGGGAACAGCTTGCCCGTTTCGGCTTCGAGCGCGAGCGGCACCCGGAGGTCGTCTTCGAAGAACGCCCGCTGCTCGGCGAGCGGCCAGGACTCGAGAATGCGCCGCAGAACGCGCGGCGACGAGGCCGTCACGAACCGGCCGGCGTCGACCTCGCCGGGGAGCACGTTGCAGCGCCCGCCGCCCGAGACGACGATCTTCTTGCCCCCGTGGCGCGTCTTCTCGACCAGCACCACGCGCGCGCCCTCGCGGGCCGCGAACAGGGCCGCGACGAAACCCGCCGCGCCGCCGCCGATCACGACGACAGTCGGTGTCATTCGCCCAGAGCGGACAGCGCCGCGGCGACGACGGCCACGCGGTCCGTCTCGGAGAGCAGCGCCTCGATGGGGAAGCCGAGCGAGACGACGCGGCCATGCCGGATGACGCCCGCACCTGCTCCCGTGTGCGCGTAGCGGAGCCCCAAGACGCCCTGCCCCGCGGGCTCGATGGCGTCGGCCGCCTCGACGGCGTACAGGTCCGGCCCTCGGACGGTGTTGAAGGCGACGCGGGCGCCGGGTGCGAGCAGCGCTCCCTCGACGGTCCCATCTGAGAGGCCGCCGGCCGTCGCGCCGTCGCCGGAGAGGCGGCGCACGCCGAGGATGTCGCGGAGGAACGCGGTCCCGCCCGGGGCGGCAGCGACGTCGGTCGCCCAGTGTGCGCCGGAGAGCAGGAGCCGGCCGCCGGACGCGAGATAGGCGGCCAGACGCGCGCGCATCGCCGCGGGAAGTGCCTCGAAGTCGGGCCCGCGGACGGGCCGCCAGCCCGGTGCGGGCGTCGTCCGCTCCTCGCCGAGCAGCAGGTCGACGGCCGGGTAGAGGCCGAGGTCCACCGTGCCCTCTTCGACGGCCTCATCGCTGGCCGAGACGAACGAGCGGCCGGCAGCGAGGAGCGCGCGGCCGTGGACGGCCACGAAGTCGTGCGTGTTGCCGGCGACCGGGCGACCCACAGCGTCGAGGCGGCTCGCACCGTGCCCCGGCCGGTCGTCGTCGACGTAGATCGACGCCGGGTCGAGGTCGGTCTGGGAGCCGATAAAGCTCAGCTCGACCCCGTCCGGAACGCCCGCGTCGCCGCGGATGCCCGACGCGCCGGCGGTCTGGAAGATCTCGGGGGCCGCGACGCGGTCGAACCCGGCCACGACGAGAACCGGCGGACGGCCATCGCCCGCGCGGCCGACGGCGAGCACCTCGGACGGTGCGCTCTCGCCTCCGGCGTTGACGGCGACCACGCGGACGCTCAGCACCTCGCCCGGCGCGGGCGCGGCGAGCGTCGCCTCGGGCACGTCCACGAGCCGGCCACCGTCCCATCCGCCCTCTCCGAGGCGCGTCTGCACGATGTAGCGGTCCGGGGCGGCCGAGGGCTCGACGGGGTCGGCCTCAGGCTGCCAGCGCACGACCACGTGCCCGGCGGCGTCGAACAGGGCCGACAGGTGGCGGACGGCGAGGGGCTGCACAACGAACGCGGTCCGGCTCTGCCCGGCCAGAAAGCGCCCGATGCCCTTGTAAATCGCCCGCGACGCGTCGAAGCGGAAGCGCGGGTCGAGCGCGAACCGCATGTCGGTCAGGTTCTGGTGCGCGAGCAGCTCGATGAGGACGGTCGGGACGTTGGGGCGCGCCGCCTCGGAGTAGTTGCGGTTGCGGAGGTCGCGGCGGGTCCAGAGCGGGTCGTAGAGCGCGCGGAGGTCGGTCACGATCTGGTCCTGGACGCGCGCGGCGAGGTCGCGGGAGATCGTCCGCGGGCGGCCGTCGGGGAAGGTGGTCGCGCCGTCCATGCCGCGCGTGTGGTAGATCGCGAGCGTCCCGAAGACCGTGCTGTCGGCTGTCAGGCCGGCGTCGGTGTGGAGCGCGAGCGCGACGTCGACGGGCACGCGCAGGCCGGGCATCTCGGCGTGGCCGGTCGGACCGGCGGGCGCGCCGAGGAGGCCGTTGACCCACTCGCCGCGGCCCTTGTAGTCGTCCTTGTAGTCGTCGCGGTCGTCCTCGGGCGCGACGACCTCGGGCGGGAAGCCGGCGAACTGCGTGTAGTAGCGCCCCGCTTCGAGCCACCGCGGCCGCCCGCTCGTCGCACCGCCGCGCTCGACGGAGCCCATCCCGCCGCCGAAGCGGACAGCGTCGGCCGAGACGGTCCGGCCGGGCGTCGCGGACTCGTTGGTGAGCGTGACACGCGCCCGGCCCGGCGCGAAGCGGAACGTCCCGAGGCGCACCCACGTCCCGCCGCCCATCGTCTGGTTGACCGCGAAATGGCTCGTCCCGCCGGCGTGCGTGACGGCATAGCGCGCGTCCGTCGCGCGGTCCGGGGCGGACGTGTAGGCGACCGTCACGGCGTACTCGCCCGCAGCGCGGAGCGTGGGCGTCCACGTCGTCTGGGCCGTCGGCACGAGGGCGGTCTCGGCGAGGCGATCGGTGCCGGAGGCGAACGGGTTCTGTTGGTCGCGGACGACCGAGCGGTGCCCGTAGCCGCGTCCGCCCGCCCGCCACGTGCCGGACTCCTCGGTCAGCCCGCGCGTCGCAGGGGCCGCGTCGGCGTCCACGACGGCCTCGTCGGTCTGCGTGTCGCGCTCGCGGGGCGTCAGCACGACGGCCCCCGCCCGCTCCAGCATCGGCGCGAGATAGGGCAGGACGAAGGCCGCCGGCAGGATGTCCTCGATGGTCGTGAACAGCGGCGCGCGCTGCCACTCCCAGCTGCCCCGGCTGAGGTCGTAGTACAGCCCGTGGCTCGCCCACACGGCGACGTGCCGGCCGGCGAGCCCGCGCGTCGGCGTGGCGAGCGGGTCCAGGGGCCGGACGAGCGCGCGCGACGCGACGGCTGCGGCGTCGGGCACGCCGGGCGCGATCTCGGGGAGCGGTGCCGCCGCGCGCGGAGGGGCCGCGGCCCGGACCGCCGGACGCGCCGCGGCACGAGCCGGAGCGCGAGCCG
>JANPJI010000623.1:0-1667 GCA_031425425.1 Rubricoccaceae bacterium | reverse complement strand
GCCCCGGCCGTACGGGCACAGGACGCGCCGGCCCGTCTCCCGGCGACGAACGACTCGATCTTCGCCCCGCTCGCGCTCCCGACGCCGAACGCGTACCGCTCGGCCGACGGCCGGCCCGGCCCGGCGTACTGGCAGAACCGGAACGACTACCGGATCACGGCCGCCCTCGACACGACGACCCACACGGTGACGGGGACGGTCCGGCTGACCTACACGAACAACAGCCCGGAGGCGCTCGACTTCCTCTGGTTCCACCTCGAGCAGAACCTCTTCGCGCCCGGCGCGCGCGGGGCGCAGGGCCGGCGCGCGCAGGCGACGGTCGCCGCGGGCCAGGGCTTCCGGATCGGGCAGGTCGAGGCCGCCGGCCAGACCGTCACGCCGAAGATCACGGACACCCGGATGCGCGTCGACCTCCCCGCGCCCGTCGCGGCGAACGGCGGGACGGTCGAGGTCGTCGTGCCTTACTCGTTCGTCGTCCCGGGCGACCAGACGCCGCGGATGGGCCGCATGGAGGCCGCCCAGGGGACGATCTACTCCCTCGCGCAGTGGTACCCCCGCGTCGCCGTCTACGACGACGTCTCGGGCTGGAACACGATGCCGTACCTCGGTGCGGGCGAGTTCTACCTCGGCTACGGCGACTTCGAGTACGAGGTCACGCTCCCGGCGGCCATGACGGTCGTCGGCACGGGCGTCGTGGCGAATGAGGGCGACGTCTACACGGGCGCGCAGCGCGAGCGGCTCGCCCGGGCCCGCCAGTCCACGAGCCGGGTGTACCTCATCGAGCCCCGCGAGGTCGGCACGGCCGCCGCCTACCCGCGTCAGAGCGGAACGACGACGTGGCGGTTCCGCGCCAAGAACGTCCGCGACGTCGCGTGGGGCGCGAGCGCGGGGTTCATCCTCGACGGCGCGAACGCGGCCGTCCGCCAGGACGACGGCTCCGTCGTCGACGTCCTCATCCTGAGCGCGTACCCCGCCGAGGGCGTCTCCGCCGACCCGGCCAACCCGGGCTGGGAGGAGGCCACGCGGTACGGCCGCGCGGCCATCGTGAACAACAGCCGGTGGTACCCCTACCCGTACCCCACCGCGATCTCCGTCGCGAGCCACATCGGCGGGATGGAGTACCCGATGCTCCACTTCTCGGACGTCACGAGCCGCCACTTCGACCTCTTCGGGGTCGTCGATCATGAACTCGGCCACAACTGGTTCCCGATGATCGTCGGCTCCGACGAGCGGCGCTACGGGTGGATGGACGAGGGGTTCAACACGTTCCTCAACACGTTCTCGCAGGTCACGTTTTACGATGAAGGGCCGGACCCGAACCTGCCCGGCTACGGCCAGGGCGCCCCGACGGGCTACACGGCCCTCACCGCGGGCGACCCGTACGTCGCGTTCGTGAACCGCTTCGCCGGGCTCGACCGGCCGCTGATGACGCCGCCGGACCGGATCCCCGGGCCGGCCATCGGGCTCGACGTCTACTTCAAGCCGGCCGCCGGCCTCCGCATCCTCCGCGACGTCGTGCTCGGTCCCGAGCGCTTCGACGACGCCTTCATGACGTACATCCGGCGGTGGGCCTACAAGCACCCCCAGCCGGCCGACTTCATGCGGACGATGGAGGACGTCGCGGGCGAGGACCTCGACTGGTTCTGGCGCCAGTGGCTCTACGGGAC
>JANPJI010000622.1:0-7185 GCA_031425425.1 Rubricoccaceae bacterium | reverse complement strand
GGCGGGGGGGGGAGCGGGGGCTGGTGGGGGTGGTGTTTGTGGGGGGGGGTGATCAGTGGCGGGGGGGCCGCGCCGGGCTCCCACCGTTAGTCCCCCGGGCTCGGTCGTGGCCTTGGCGCGCCCGACGGGCGGCGCGCTCCTCACGGCCGCCCTCGCGCTCGAACAGAACCGCGAGGTGTTCGCCGCGCCCGCGCCGGTGTTCTCCGAGATGACCGGCACCAACCGGCTCGTGCAGGGCGGGGCCGCCGCGCTCGTGCTCTCCGCCGCCGACATCCTCGACGCGCTCGCGCCGCGGCTCCCGCCCCGGCCGGACGCGCCCCCGCCCGCCCCCGCCGAGCGTCCGGCCGACCTCACCGCAATCGAGGGCCGCCTGCTAGACGCGCTCGGCGCGGACCCCCGCACGCTCGACGCCGTCTGCGACGCCTCCGGCCTCGACGCCCCGACGGCGCTCGTGTACCTGCTCCAGCTGGAGTTCCGCGGCCTCGTGCGGCAGCTCGCCGGCAAGCAGTTCTTCCGCCCGTAACGCGCTCCGGCGCGGCAATACCTTCCCGTCCCGACTTCCCGGCTCCCGTGCTCGAACCGCTCCGCATCGCCCTCCTCGCACTGGCGGCCCTGCTCGTCGTCGCGACGGTGCTGCCGCTCGTGCGCAAGCCGTACTGGTGGATCCGCTCGTTCGACTTCCCGCGGGCCCAGATCGCGGCGCTCGCCGCAGCGACGCTTGCCGCGCTTGTCGCCGTCGTCCTCACGACCGGCCTTGAGGGGTCGCTCGATACGGCTGCGCTTATCGGGCTCGGGGCGACGGTGCTCTACCAGGCCGCGCGCATGGCCCCGTACACGGCGCTGTGGAGAGTTCAGACGGTAGACGCGGTGGACCCGGACCGCGATCGGTCGCTCCGGCTCGTCGTCTCGAACGTGCTGATGACCAACCGCGACGGCGCACGGTGGCTCGGCGTCGTTCGCGGTGCGGACCCGGACATCGTCGCGGCCGTCGAGACGGATGCGTGGTGGGCGGAAACGGCCGGGGCGCTCAAGGCGACGCATCCGCACGCCGTCGAACTCCCGCAGGACGACACGTACGGCATGTGCCTCTACTCGCGGTACCCGCTCGCCGAGGTCGAGGTGCAGCACCTCATCGAGCCCGAAGTGCCGAGCCTCTTTCTGAGCGTCGAACTCCCCTCCGGCGAGCGCGTGCGACTCGTCGTGCTCCACCCGCGTCCGCCGCGGCCGGACATCGGCCAGGACTCGACGCTCCGCGACGCCGAGCTCGTCCTCGCCGCCCGCGCGATCGTGGACGGCAGCGGCCCCGTCGTCGTCTGCGGCGACCTCAACGACGTCGCCTGGAGCCGGACCACGACGCTGTTCCAGAAAATCGCCGGACTGCTCGACCCCCGCGTCGGGCGCGGGCTCTACTCCACGTTCCACGCCCATCACCGTCTGCTGCGCTACCCGCTCGACCACGTCTTCCACTCGGACGACCTCGCCCTCGTCGCGCTCACGCGCCTCGGCAACGCCGGGAGCGACCACTTTCCGATGTGCGTCGAACTCGCCCTCAGCTCCGCGGCGGCGGAGCAGGAGGCCCCGCCCGCCTCGGCCGACGCCCACGAGCAGGCCGCCGACGTTCTGGACGAGGCGCACGCGTTCAAAGCGGACGAGTCCGCCGCGGAGGCGGCCGAGCGCAAAGCTGACGACGTGTAGAACGCACGGGCGACTCGGCACGCTGCCGCCCGCCTGCCGTCTCCACGGCAACGAACCCACTCCGTCTCGATGCTCGACCTCTCCGCGGCCCACCCCGACGTCCTCGTCCTCGTCGGCACGCAGACCGGCAACTCGGAGGTCGTCGCCGACGCGGTCGCGGAGACGCTCGGCGGGCTCGGCTTCGCCGCGCACGTGCTCGACATGGCAGAGGCGATCCCGGACGACCTCGCGGGCTACCGCCAACTCGTCGCCGTGACCTGCACGTGGTCCGGCGGCACCTTTCCCGACAATGCCGTCGACTACGTGGACGGCCTCGAGGCGCTCGCGCCCGACCTTGCGGGCCTCGCGTTTGGCGTCGTCGGGCTGGGCGACCGCGACTACGACCCGTTCTACCAGACCGCCGCGCGCCGCCTCGACGCGCTCCTCGACGCTCTCGGCGCACGCCGCGCCGCGCCCGTCTGCGAGATCGACGGCGGTCCGACGCCCGCCCACATCGACGCCGCCCGCGCCTGGGCGACGCGCCTCGCCGAGGCGTTCGGGGGGAAGTAGGGGATTGGGCGGCAACCCCGTCAGAGTTTCAGATATTCCTTTCTGGTTGTCATCCTGAACTCGATTCAGGATCTGTCTTTCGTCTTTTTCCTGGTTCACGTACAACTGCTGGAAGGCGGATCCTGAATCAAGTTCAGGATGACAGGTGTTGGGGCGTTACGTGATTACCGTCCACCGCCGACTGGCCCGATGCGCCTCGCCGACCTCGACCTGACCGATCTGCGCTTCCGGACGTCCGCCGACGTCTTCGAGCCGATTCGGGCGGCCTGCGCGTCCAACCCGGACCTGGCCACGTTCGAGACGATCGGGCACAGCGAGGAGGGGAGGCCCATCGCAGGCGTCACCCTGGGCACCGGCCCACGCCTCGCGACGCTCGTCGCCGGGGCACACGCGGACGAGCCGGTCGGCCCGGAGACGCTTCGCACGCTCGTCCTCGAAGGGCTCGCCGCCCGCGGCTGGGGCGCGCCGGACGGAGGGTTGGAAGCCCTCTTCGAGCGGTTCACGCTGCGCATCGTCCCCCACGTCAACCCCGACGCTGAGGCGCGCAACGGGGGATGGATCCGGGCCTTCGACCCTGCGCGCCCGGCCGTGGCGCTCGCGGCCTACCTGCGGCACCGGCTCCGCGAGCCGCCCGGCCGCGACGTCGAGTTCGCTTACCCCGACGGACGCCCCGAGAACACCGCTGCCGCGCAGTTTCTGTTCGGCGAAGCCCCGGTCTCGGTCCATGCCAGCCTCCACGGAATGGGGTTTTCCGAAGGCGCGCTGCTGCTGATCGACGCCGATCACCTCACGGCTCCGGGTACGGAGTCGCTGCGTGGGGGCTTCCGCGCCGCGGCGTCCGAGGCCGGTCTCGGGCTGCACGACCACGACCGCGGCGGTGACAAGGGCTTCGCCTACGGCGGCCCCGGCTTCACCTCGACGCCCCGCGGCGAGGCCATGCGGGACCACTTCCTGGCCGCCGGCGACGCCGCGATGGCCGACTGCTTCCGCCTCTCGTCTATGGAGATGGCCGCTGCGGCGGCGCGCTCGGCCGGATGTGTGCCACCGATCGCGGTCGTGACCGAGCTTCCGCTCTTCGTTCTCGACGCGCCGCACGACCACACGCCCGGCGTGCCGGCCCTGCTCGACCGGTGGACGGCGATGCAGCCTGCCGTCGCCGCGGCGCTCGCTGCGGGGCAGCCTCTCGGCCCACTCGCCGCGCCGCTCGGCCTCCGCGCGCTCGGGTTGGAGACGGCGGTCCGGTGCCACCTCCAGACGCTCGACCTCGCGCTCGCGGCCGTCTAGCCCTCGGTCGTGTCCGCCGGAGCCCCGCCTTCGGCGGGGTCGATGCCGGTGACGAGGTTGACCGGCTCGGTGTCCGTACACGCCGGGTCGCCTTGGCACGACTCAGCCATGATCTCGCTCGGCGTCACCGTCAGCACGACGCGCCGGCCGACGAGGTCGGTGCGCTCGCAGAACCGGAAGTCCGCCAACTCCGTCCGCTCCGGCTCGCCATCCGCCTGGACGGTGAGGTAGCACGCGCGGTCGCCGTTCTGCACCGAGACAAGGCGGACCGCCTGCTCGTAGTCCACCATCGCCGAGTCGCCTCGGAGTGCGCTCTCCGGGATCGAGTCCGTGGACGCGGCCGGGTTCGAGCCGGCGGGGGCCGTGTCGGTCGTGACGCCGGGAGCAGGGTCGGACGCGCACGCGGCGAGAGCGATCAGAGCGAGAAGGCAGGCGAGGCGCATGGAGAGCGTCAGGCGAAGAGGAGGCGGCAGATCCAGACCGCGAAGAGCGTCGCCGCGAGGTCGGCGATGAGCCCGGCGGGGATCGCGTGGCGCGTCTTGGTGATCCCGACGGCCCCGAAGTAGACAGCGATCACGTAGAAAGTCGTCTCGGACGAGCCGAACATCGTGGCCGCCATCCTCGTCAGGATGGAGTCCGGACCGTGCTCCGCCGCGAGGTCGGCGACGAGCGCGGCCGAGCCCGATCCCGTCAGCGGGCGCACGATGGCCATCGGGAGCAGCTCTGGCGGGAAGCCGACGAGGCTCAGCAGCGGCTCGAGCGCATTCGCGAGCGCGTCCATCGCGCCCGAGGCGCGGAACATGCCGATCGCAAACAGAATGGCCACGAGGTACGGCAGGATGCGCACGGCCACCTGGAACCCCTCTGTGCCGCCCTGGACGAACGACTCGTACACGGGCACGCGCTTGAACAGCCCGTACAGCGGGATCCCGACGATCATCAGCGGCAGCACGAACGTCGACAGGACGCCGACCACGGTGCGGAAGGTCTCCATGGATCAGGCGGCGTCGGTGGGAGCGGGAGGCGCGGCTGCAACGGGCGCGTCCGCTGGGGGCAGTCGGTAGCGGCGCATCCGCCCGAGCCCGCGCGCCGCGGCGATGCCGACGAGGAGCGCGCTGAAGGTCGTCAGGATGAGCGCCCCGTAGACGGCGTTGATCTCCAGCCCGATGAGCGCCACGAGCAGGACCGGCGGGACGAGCTGGACGGAGGCGGTGTTGATCGTGAGCAGCATCACCTGGGCGTCGCTGGCGGTGTCCGGGGTCGGGTTGAGCGTCTGCAGCTCCTCCATCGCCTTGATCCCGAACGGCGTCGCGGCGTTGCCGAGCCCGAACACGTTGGCCGCCATGTTGAGCGCGATCATGCCTAGCGCGGGGTGGTCCGCGGGGACGTCCGGGAACAGCGGCCGCAGGAGGGGGCGCACCACGCGCACGAGCGCCTTGACGATGCCCGCGTCCTCGGCGATGCGCGTCAGGCCGAGAAACAGGATCAGCACGCCGATGAGGCTCAGCGCGACCGTTGCGGCGGTCTCGGCGAACTCCAGCGCCGCCGCGCTGATGGCGGTGAGCTTGACGAACCGGACGGGCGCGAAGAGCAGCGTGCCCGAGGCGCGCGTGCCGCCGGGGCCGAGTTCGAGACGCGCGAAGCGCCCCTGGAGGACCTTGTCGCGCGGGTTCGTCGCGTCGCGGACGGCGTCGAGCGGGGCCGGCAGGGACGCCTCGGCGTCGTCGAGGCGCAGCTCGTAGCCGGCCGCGGTGCGGCGCAGCGTGGCCGCATAGGCGGAGTCCGGCGTGGCGGACGAGTCCGCCCCGAAGTGGTCGCGGAAGGCTCCGGCGTCGAGGCGCAGCGTCGCCGCCTGTTCGTCCGCCTCGCGGCTGAACGGGGCGGCGAGGTCGATCGCGACCGGCAGCGGCTGCCCGTTGCGGTACGTGTCGCCGGCGATGTCGCGGACGTCCTGGGCGACGGCGAAGACCAGGCTCAGCACGATGAGCCCGGCCCAGATGTAGTTCAGCACGGCGAGACGGCGAGCGTCGGGGCGAGGGGCCGCAAGGTCGCCGCGTCCCGGCCCCGGCGCAACCGGCCTGGCCGGCGGTGCGCGCGTTCAGGCTCCCGTCCGATCGCGGACATGGCTATTCTCTCGCGCCCTTTCTCGTCCGCCGAGCCCATTCCCGCCGCCCCATGGCCACCCCCCGACAGACGACATCCCCCGGACCCCCGGTCCCCGCCGCTCCTGCCCGATCCACGGCTGGCGGCCTCGGGGACCTCGACGCGAAGGCCCTCATGGCCGTCCTCACAGCCGCGCAGAAGGGCGACTTCTCGGCGCGCCTCGTCGTCGAGCAGGGCGGGACCGTGGGGCGCGTCGCGGACACGCTCAACGCGGTCATTGCCCACAACGAGCAACTCGTAGCTGAGCTTGAACGAGTCGGCAGCGAGGTCGGCAAAAAGGGCCGCCTCGCCGAGCGCGTCGCCATGCCCGGCGCCGGGGGCGGGTGGCGCGACGCCGTCGGGTACGTCAACGAGCTCATCGTGGACCTCGGGCAGCCCGTGGCCGAGGTCGAGCGCGTAATTGGAGCTGTCGCCAAGGGCGACCTCTCGCAGCAGGTCGACCTCGAAGGTGAGGGCCGGTCCGTCCGCGGCGAGTTTCGGCGGACGGCCAAGATGGTCAACACGATGGTGGACCAGCTCTCGGCGTTCGCGTCCGAGGTGACGCGCGTCGCGCGCGAAGTCGGCACCGAGGGCAAGCTCGGCGGGCAGGCCAAGGTACCGGGCGTCTCGGGCACCTGGAAAGACCTCACCGACAACGTGAACTCGATGGCCGGTAACCTCACGGCCCAGGTCCGCAACATCGCCGACGTCACCACGGCCGTCGCCAACGGCGACCTGTCCAAGAAGATCACGGTCGAGGCCGAGGGCGAGATCGCCGAGCTCAAGAACACCGTCAACACGATGGTGGACCAGCTCCAGAGCTTCGCCTCCGAGGTGACGCGCGTGGCCCGCGAGGTGGGCACCGAGGGCAAGCTCGGCGGGCAGGCCGAGGTCACCGGCGTCTCGGGCACCTGGAAGGACCTCACCGGCAACGTGAACCAGCTCGCTGGCAACCTCACGGCCCAGGTCCGCAACATCGCCGAGGTGACCACGGCCGTCGCCAACGGCGACCTCGGCCGCAAGATCACGGTCGAGGCGCAGGGCGAGGTCGCCGAGCTCAAGACGACGATCAACCGGATGGTGGACCAGCTCCAGAGCTTTGCGAGCGAGGTTACGCGCGTCGCGCGCGAGGTCGGGACGGAGGGGCAGCTCGGCGGCCAGGCGGCCGTGCCGGGCGTCTCGGGTACGTGGAAGGACCTCACGGACAACGTGAATTACATGGCGGGCAACCTCACCGCCCAGGTCCGCAACATCGCCGAGGTGACCACGGCCGTCGCCAACGGCGACCTCTCGAAGGTGATCTCGGTCGAGGCCGAGGGCGAGATCCTGGAGCTGAAGAACACGATCAACACGATGGTGGACCAGCTCTCCGCGTTCGCGTCCGAGGTGACGCGCGTCGCCCGCGAGGTCGGCTCGGAGGGCAAGCTCGGTGGGCAGGCCCGCGTCGAGGGCGTTTCGGGCACGTGGAAGGAGCTGACCGACAACGTGAACTACATGGCCGGCGACCTCACGACC
>JANPJI010000621.1:0-4282 GCA_031425425.1 Rubricoccaceae bacterium | reverse complement strand
GGAGGTCGATGCGGCGGCTGTCGTGGCGCTCGGTCCCGAGGATGGCGAGCCCGCCGAGCTCCTGGACGCCCGGCGCGAGCTTGATGTCCGTGCCGCGGCCCGCCATGTTGGTCGCAATGGTGACGGCGCCGATCTGGCCGGCGTCGGCGACGATCTGGGCCTCGGCCATGGCCCGGCTGGACTTCGCGTTGAGGACGTTGTGCGGGATCTTGGCGTGCGAGAGCATGCGCGAGAGCTGCTCCGACGTCTCGACCGAGGCCGTGCCGATGAGCATCGGCTGGCCCGTCGCGTGGATCTCCTCGATGCGCGCGAGGAGCGCCTTGTACTTGGCGCGCTTGGTCTTGTAGATCAGGTCCTCGTCGTCCGCCCGCACCACCGGCCGGTTGGTCGGGATGACGACGACGGGGAGCTTGTAGATCTTGAAGAACTCCTCGGACTCCGTCTCGGCCGTGCCGGTCATGCCGGCGAGCTTCGAGTAGAGCCGGAAGTAGTTCTGGATCGTGACGGTCGCGTAGGTCTGCGTTGCCGCCTGAATCTTGACGCGCTCCTTGGCCTCGATCGCCTGGTGGAGCCCGTCCGAGTAGCGCCGCCCGGCGAGGACGCGGCCGGTGTGCTCGTCGACGATCATCACCTTGTCGTCCTGGACGATGTACTCGACGTCCTTCTCGTAGAGCGTGTAGCCGCGCAGGAGCTGGTTGACGGCGTGGATGCGCTCGGACTTCTCGGCGTACTCCGTGTAGATGACGCGCTTGGCGTTCTCGACGGCGTCGCGGAGCGTGCGGACGCGCTCCTGGAACGCGGCGTCGCGGGCGGGCAACTCGATGGACGCGTCCGCCATGACGGCGGCGAGCGCCTCGTCCTTGTCGATTTCGTACTGCCGCTCCAGGCTCGCGACCTCCTCGCCGACGTCCGGGATGACGAAGAAGCGGTCGTCGGAGCCGGCCTGCGTGCCGATGAGCGACCGCCCGCGGTCCGTCATCTCGATCTGGTGGAGCTTCTCTTCGAGCGCGAAAAAGAGCGGATCGTCCACCTCGGGCATCCGCTTGGCGTTGTCCTGGAGGTACTCGAACTCGGTCTTGCGGATGAGCTGGTCCACGCCCGTCTCGCCGCGGACCTTGATGAGGCGCTTGTTCTTGGGGAAACCGCGCTGGGCGCGCAGGAGGGCGAGGCCGGCCTCCGACTCGGCGCGGTTCGCCGCCTTGCGGTCGCCGGCGTCGAGCGCCTCGTCGCGGCTTTTGAGGTGGCGCTCGCCCTCGGCGACGAACGCCGCCACGACGCGCTGCTGCTCGCGGACGAGGCGGTCCACGAGCGGCTGGAACGTCTGGTACTCGTCGGTCTCGGGCGTCGGGACCGGCCCGGAGATGATGAGCGGCGTCCGCGCCTCGTCGATCAGGACGGAGTCCACCTCGTCCACGATGGCGTAGTGGTGGCCACGCTGCGAGAGCTGCTCCGCCTCGGCGACGAACGAGTTGTCGCGGAGGTAGTCGAAGCCGAACTCGTTGTTGGTGCCGTAGGTGATGTCGGCGCGGTAGGCCGCGCGGCGCTCGCGGGACTGCGGCTGGTGCTTGTCGATGCAGTCCACCGTGAGCCCGTGGAAGCCGAAGACGGGCGTCATCCACTCCGAGTCGCGGACGGCGAGGTACGGGTTGACCGTCACCACGTGGACGCCGCGGCCGACGAGCGCGTTGAGGTAGATCGGCGCGACGGCCGTGAGCGTCTTGCCCTCGCCGGTCTTCATCTCGGCGACGGAGCCCTGGTGCAGGACGATCCCGCCGATCCACTGAACGTCGAAGGGGACCATGTTCCACTCGACCTCGGTCCCTCCGGCCATCCAGGACTGGCCGACGAACCGACGACAGGTCTCCTTGATGACGGCGAACGCCTCCGGCATGAGGTCGTCGAGCGTGTCCTCGGCGGCGTCGAGCCACTCGCCTTCGAGGTCGTCGAGGCGCGCATAGAGGTCCTGACGCTCGCGGACGGACAGCGCCTCGTCGGCGGGGGCTGCGCCGTCGCCCGAGGCGCTCGCCTCAGTCTCTGTGCCGGCGGCGCGGAGCCGGGCACGGACCTCGTCGAGTTCGGCCTCGACCGGCGCGACCGCTTCGCGGATGCGGGCACGGAAGCCGTCGGTCTTGGCGCGGAGGTCGTCGTCCGAGAGGCCCACGAGCGCCTCGGCGTGACTGTTGATCTCGGAGACGACGGGCCAGAGCTTCTTGAGCTGCCGCTGGTTGCTGTCGCCGCCGAAAACCTTTCTGAGAGCGTTGAGCATCGGAGTCGGTACGGTCGGGGGGAGGCGCGGGCGGGCCTGCCGCGGCGCACCCGGCAAGGTACGGGCGTCGGCAGGCAAAGACCGATCCGGGACGGGCGCTCGTGCGCCGCGTTGCGCCGCGGCTCCGTCTCCGCGCGTTCTTCGGCGGACCGCAGGAGCGGATGCGGACCGGAGGCACCGCGTGCACTCCTGCGCTCTTCTCCTCCTGCATTCCGACCGTCCTCCCGCTTCTGCCCTGCCGGCACGCGCCGCGTCGGCGTACCTTCGGGCCGATCCGCCCCAGACCGCGCCCCGCTCCTTCGAGACGCCTCCCGCCCGCTTCGAGCCCGCTATGCGTCTCGCCCCCGGTCTGCGCCACCCGGCCGCCGTTCTGGCCGTTCTGGCCGTGCTGATCTCCGCCGCCCGGCCCGCCGCCGCGCAGCTCCGCGACAGCGGGTTCGACCTCGTCCAGCTCGACGCCTCGACGCGGACGGCCGCGCTCGCCGGCGCGCAGGGCGGCCTCTCCGGGACAGACCCAACGGCGCTCTTCTCGAACCCCGCCTTTCTGACGGGCGAGATGGACCACGCGGCCGCCCTCGGCTATGTCAACCACCTCTCGGACGTCAGCGCCGGGTCGGCCGTCTATGCCCGCGCCCTCCCTCGACTCGGGGTCGACGCCGCGGCGAGCGTCCGCTTCCTCTCCTACGGCGACTTCGACCGGACCGGGGTGGACGGCGCGCCGGATGGCACGACGTTCGGCGCGAGCGAAGCCGCGATCACGCTGACCGCCTCGCGCGTCGTCGCGCCGAACCTGCGCGTCGGGGCCAGCGGCCACGCCCTCTTTGCGACGATCGACGACGCCGGCGCCCAGGCGCTCACGGCCGACGTCGGGGCGACGTACGAGGTGCCATCGCAACGTCTCGTCCTCGGCGCGAGCCTGAGAGGGGTCGGAACAGTCCTGTCCAGCCTCGGCACGACGGACGACCGGCTCCCGCTCGACCTCCGGGTGAGCGTCGCCAAGCGCCTGCGCTACATCCCGCTCACGTTCACGGTCGCCGGCTACGAGTTGCAGCGGTTCGACGGACCCGAAACCGACTCGTCCGTTGTCGTCCGTGCGCTGGACCACCTGCTCGTCGGCGGCGAGCTCCAGCTCGGGCGCGTCCTCGCCGCGCGCGCCGGCTACAGCCCGCGCCGCGGGCGGGCGCTGCGCTCGGGCGGGCGGCTCGACCTCGCCGGCCTCAGCGCGGGCTTCGGGATCACGCTGCGCCGGTTCGGGCTCGACTACGCGTACACGGGCTGGAGCGAGGCCGGCGGGCTGCACCAGTTCGGCGTCCGAACGCGTCTGTAGCCGCCGGGCACGTCCCGGAAGGATCGGGCGTTGTGCGGAGAGCCCTCTCCCCCGCCCCGTCGGGTGCCCCCATGCTCCGGTCCACTCTCCTCGTCGCCCTCGCCGCCGCCGGCTGCGCCACGTCCCGCACCGACGCCCCGGCAGGGTTGCCCTCCACGCCTCCCGAGGCGACGACCGGTGTGCCAGCCGAGGCCGGGGCTCCCGTCCGGATCGAGCTCGGCGAGGCCGTGCAGATCAACGGCACGGCTGTCCGGTTCGCCGCCGTCGAGGAGGACAGCCGCTGCCCCGAGAACACGACCTGCGTCTGGGAAGGCCGCGCCCGCGTGCGCCTCCTCGTCGCCGCCGAGCCCGTCGTGCTGACGCTCCCGCACGGCGGCGCGGCTCAGGCCGACGAGCCGGCCGAGGCGACACTCGCCGGGCTGACGGTCGAGGTCCTGGCACTCCGACCATTCCCGGGAAGCACCGCGGCGCAGGGCGGCGCTCCGGCCGAGGTTGAGGTCATCGCCCGGCGCTCCAACGGGTAAGTCGGGTCAGTTCAGGCAGGCGACGACCTGTGCAAACGTCAGCCCCTCCTCGCCACGGAGGACGTGGACGGGGGCCAGGCCGGGGTTGACTCGCCCGTTTCCGGGGTCGAGCAGGCCCTCGCGCAGAAACGGCGCGACCGTCCGGACCAGATCCACGGACCCGAA
>JANPJI010000620.1:0-3694 GCA_031425425.1 Rubricoccaceae bacterium | reverse complement strand
GGCGGCCGCTTCGCGACCTCCGACCTGAACGACCTGTACCGCCGCGTCATCAACCGCAACTCGCGGCTGAAGCGCCTGCTGGAGCTGAAGGCTCCGGAAATCATCGCGCGCAACGAGAAGCGCATGCTGCAGGAGGCCGTGGACTCGCTGTTCGACAACTCGCGCAAGGCCAACGCTGTGCGGAGCGACTCGAACCGCGCGCTCAAGAGCCTGTCCGACATGCTCAAGGGTAAGCAGGGGCGCTTCCGTCAGAACCTGCTCGGCAAGCGCGTCGACTACTCGGGCCGTTCCGTCATCGTCGTCGGCCCGGAGCTGGAGCTGCACCAGTGCGGCCTGCCGAAGGAGATGGCGGTCGAGTTGTTCAAGCCGTTCATCATCCGCAAGCTCATCGAGCGCGGGATCGTCAAGACGGTCAAGAGCGCCAAGAAGGTCGTCGACCGGCGCACGGCGGACGTGTTCGACATCCTGGAGAAGGTGATCGACGGGCACCCCGTGCTCCTCAACCGCGCGCCGACACTGCACCGGCTCGGCATCCAGGCGTTCCAGCCGGTCCTCATCGAGGGCAAGGCGATCCGCCTGCACCCGCTCGTCACGACCGCCTTCAACGCGGACTTCGACGGCGACCAGATGGCGGTCCACCTCCCGCTGAGCCACGCGGCCGTCATTGAGGCGTCGATCCTGATGCTCGCCTCGCACAACATCCTGAGCCCGGCCAACGGCGACCCGATCACGGTCCCGAGCCAGGACATGGTGCTCGGCATGTACTACATGACCAAGAGCCGGATCGGGGCGAAGGGCGAGGGCATGCGGTTCGGCTCCACCCAGGAGGTTCGCCAGGCGTTCGACCAGGGGGCGGTGGCGCTTCACACGCAGATCAAGCTGCGCCTCGTGGAGGACGCCTACGACGGGCCGGGCAAGGCCGGCGAGACGATCGACACGACGGTTGGCCGCGCGCTGTTCAACGACATCGTGCCCGAGGGCGTCGGCTACATCAACGCCGTCCTGACCAAGAAGAACCTCCGGGGGATCATCTCGGGCGTGTTCAAGGCGACCAACTTCCCCAAGACGGCCCGCTTCCTGGACGACGTCAAGAACCTCGGCTTCAACCAGGCCATGCTCGGGGGGCTGAGCTTCTCGATCTCGGACATCGTGGTGCCGGAGGCCAAGACGACGCTCCTCGAAGCGGCCGACAAGGAGGTCGCCGAGGTCCGGTCCAACTACGACATGGGCTTCATCACGGAGTCCGAGCGCTACAACAAGGTCATCGACATCTGGACGTCCACCAACAACCAGATCTCGAACGTCCTCTACGAGACGCTCAAGGAGGACCAGGCCGGGTTCAACGCCATCTACATGATGGCCGACTCGGGCGCGCGAGGCTCCCGCGAGCAGATCCGCCAGCTCGGCGGGATCCGCGGGCTCATGGCGAAGCCGCAGAAGAGCATCGCCGGCGCGTCGAACGAGATCATCGAGAACCCGATCAAGTCCAACTTCAAGGAGGGCTTGAACGTCGTCGAGTACTTCATCTCGACGCACGGTGCCCGCAAGGGACTCGCCGACACGGCGCTCAAGACGGCCGACGCGGGCTACCTCACGCGCCGCCTCGTGGACGTTAGCCAGGACATGACGATCACGATGCACGACTGCGGGACGCTCCGCGGCGTGCGCATGGAGGCGCTCAAGGACAACGAGGACATCGTCGAGCCGCTCTACGAGCGGATCCTCGGGCGCGTGTCCGTCCACGACGTCCGCGACCCCCAGACGGACGAGGTGCTGGTGCGCCGCAACGACCTCATCACCGAGGCCATCGCGACGGCCATCATCGAGACGGCCCTGGAGACGGTCGAGATTCGGTCTGTCCTTGCCTGCGAGGCGACGCGCGGCGTGTGCGCGCTGTGCTACGGCCGCGACCTCGCCAACGGGCGCCTCGTGCAGACGGGCGAGGCCGTCGGCGTCATCGCGGCGCAGTCCATCGGCGAGCCGGGCACGCAGCTCACGCTGCGCACCTTCCACATCGGTGGCACGGCGAGCCGCATCGCGGCGGAGAGCACCATCGAGGCCAAGTTCGGCGGCCGCGTCGTGTTCGAGAATCTTCGGACGGTGTCGCGCGCGACCGGCAGCGGCTCCTCGGAGATCGCCCTCGGGCGCTCGGGCGAGGTCCGCATCGTGGACGAGAACGGCACGCAGCTCATCGCCTACACCGTGCCCTACGGCGCGGACGTGGTGGTGACGGAGGGCCAGATGATCGAGCGGGGCGACACGGTCGCCTCGTGGGACCCCTACAACTCGGTCATCGTGGCCGAGGCCGGCGGCACGATCCGCTTTCAGGACATCATCGACGGGACGACCTACCGCGAGGAGTCCGACGAGCAGACGGGCTTCCGCGAGAAGGTCATCACCGAGACGCGCGAGAAGAACCTCACGCCGGCCATCGTGATCGAGGGCCCCGAGGGGCGCCGCGAGTACACGATGCCGGTCCGCGCCCGCCTCCAGGTGGACGCCGGCGAGGCGATGCAGCCGGGCAAGATCCTGGCCAAGCTCCCGCGCCAGTCCGCCAAGACCAGGGACATCACGGGCGGACTCCCGCGCGTGATCGAGCTGTTCGAGGCGCGCCAGCCGTCGGACCCGGCGGTCGTGACGGAGATCGACGGCGTGATCGGCTTCGGCGGCCGCAAGCGCGGCTCCCAGGAGGTCACGGTGACGAGCCGCGACGGCGAGACGGAGCGGACGTACCTCGTGTCGCTGTCCAAGCACCTGCTCGTTCACGAGAACGATTTCGTGCGGGCCGGCGAGGCGCTGTCCGACGGGGCGATCTCGCCCCAGGACATCCTCTCGATCCTCGGGCCGACAGCCGTCCAGGAGTACCTCGTCAACGAGGTCCAGGAGGTGTACCGGCTCCAGGGCGTGACGATCAACGACAAGCACATCGAGACGGTCGTGCGCCAGATGATGCAGAAGGTCCGCATCTCGGACCCCGGCGACACGACGTTCCTCGAGGGCTCCCTCGTGGACCGGCTGGTGCTGGAGCAGGCCAACGACGAGCTCTACGACACGTTCGTGGTCACGGAGGCGAGCGAGTCCGGCCTGCGGGTCGGCGAGGTCGTCACGCGGCGCCAGCTGCGCGAGGGCAACTCGGAGATGCGCCGCCAGGACAAGGGCGAGATCGAGGTCCGCGACGCGCAGCTCGCCGTCGCCGAGCCGGTCCTGCTCGGGATCACGGCCGCGGCGCTCGCCACGGACTCGTTCATCTCGGCGGCCTCTTTCCAGGAGACGACCAAGGTGCTCACGGACGCGGCCATCGGGGCCAAGTCGGACCCGCTGCTGGGGCTCAAGGAGAACGTGATCATCGGGCACCTCGTCCCGGCGGGCACGGGCCTGATGAGCTACCGCGACCTCGTGGTGGGCTCGCGCGAGGAGCTGGAGGCCCTCCAGGCCGCCAACGACCTGCTCGACCGCGGCCGCGGCCAGGGCGACGGGTTCACGCTGCCGTCGGGCGGGGACCAGGACGCGCTGGCCGAGATCAACCGCCGGCTGGGCTGATCGACGCCTCGTGTAGACGGACGCGCCCCGGCTGCCTTCTGGCGGCCGGGGCGCACTCATTTTCCGTCGCGGCAGCCTGTCCTTCGGGGCGTCCGGACCGGCGTGCGTCACGCAGCGCCGACTTCCACGTCCGTAGCAGCGTAGCCGAGGGACA
>JANPJI010000619.1:0-8467 GCA_031425425.1 Rubricoccaceae bacterium | reverse complement strand
GGCGTAGAGCTTGATGAGGTCGCGGGCGATGTCCTTGACGCGGCTCTTGGTGCGCGCCTTGAGCCGGTCCCACGCACCCGTGCCGAGCTTGGTCAGCGCGGGCTGGTGGCCCTCCTTTCCGGTGTACTTGTGCAGCTTGTGGAGCGCGGAGATGTTGACGAACAGCTCGTCGCCGCCCGCAAAGAGGAGCCGAACGGCCTCCTGGTGCTGCTCCCGAACGGTAATCGTCTGGAGACCCGCAAACTTGCCGATCCCGTAGTCGACATGGACCACGAAGTCGCCGGGGCGCAGCGCCTGGACGTCGCGCAGGCTCAGGCCGCCTTTGGCTCTTGCCCGTTTTCTGGCAGTGGGGCGGTGGTAGCGGTTGAAGAGCTGGTGGTCTGTGTAGACGTTCAGCCCCGCCTCCGGAATCTCGAACCCTTCGTGGAGCGACTCGACGACGAGCGTCGCGTGGGGCTCCTTGCCTGCGTCCTCGTCGCCGCCGAGCAGCTCGAAGAGGCGGTCGCGCTGGGAGCGGCTGTCGCAGAGGACGACCGTCTCCGTTTTGCCGGTCTTGCGCGCGTCGAGGTCGTCGCGGAGGCGGCGGACGTCGCCGCCGTAGCCCGGCTGCGGGCTGGCTCCGAGCGTGAGGGTCGCCTCGGCCGTCTCGCCCGAGAACGACCCGAACAGGAGCGTCGGGTGCCCGCCGAGCAGTTCCGAGAAGGCGTCGTCTGACAGGTGGCGCGAGGCGGGGGCCGCCGGGCGGTGCGCCTCGTCGAGCGCCTCGTATGCTGCCGTTGCCTTGCCGAACCGCTCCCTCACGGCCTCGCCGAGGCGCTCGGCGTCGAACAGGGCCACAGGCACGCCCGCGGGGAGGAACGCGAGCGGCGTCACGGCCGGCGCGCCGCCGCTGTCGCTCGCCTCGCCGAGGTTGGGGACGAGCCGCGCCGCATCCAGGCGGCTCACGGATCGCTGCGTGGTCGGGTCGAACTCGCGCAGGGAGTCCACCTCGTCGCCGAAGAACTCGAGGCGGATCGGATAGCCTCCCGAGAACGGGTACACGTCCAGAATGCCGCCCCGCAGTGCCATCTCACCGGGGGCCGTCACGAACTCGACGATCTCGAACCCCTGCGCGACGAGCCGCTCGACGAGCGCCTCGGGCTCGACCGCCTCGCCGACGCCCACAGTCAGCGTCTCGATGGCGACGGTCTCGGGCGGCGGCACGAGGTCCGCAAGCGCCTCGACGCTGGTCACGACGATCCCGCGGAAGCCCTCGCGGAGGCGGCCCAGCGCGTCGGCGCGCTGCACGAGCGGGAGGCTGTCCGACAGTTGCTCGGCGTCGTACGGGTCGTGGCCGGTGGGGGGGAAGAAGAGGACGCGGTCGTCGGACCCGAGGACCTGCTCCAGGTCCGACCGCAGGTAGTCCGCGCTCTCGCTTTCGGCGAGCAGGGCCACGAGGACGCCGTGGGCGCTTTTCTTGCCGAACGGACCGTCGAGCAGGTCGGCGAGGACGAAGGCAGGGAGGGAACCGACGGTCCCGCGCAGCCGAAGGCGGCCCCCGGCGGGCAGAGCGGCGGCCTCGTCGCGGACGCGGGCAAAGAACGGGAGGGCGGAGAGACGGCGGCGAACGGAGTCCAACGACACGGCGAACCTGAGGCAGGGACGAAACGGACGCCCCGGAGCGCAGGCGCTCCGGGGCGGAAACGGTCAGGGACCTGAAGACGCGGGACGGCGCGGAACGTTCGCGATGCTACTCGGCCGTGGCGAACAGGATCGTCCCGATGGGGTTGCTGCCGAGGGCGACGCCGTCGCCTGGGCTCGCCGGGTACGTCTCGCCGTCGAACTGGAGGGCGACGCGCTGGCCGTCCTTGTTCTCGACCACGAGGTCCGCCCAGCCGTCGTGGCTCGTCTCCGCGACGACGATCGGGCCACTCATCAGGCTGATCTCGGCGGCGGGCCGGAACGCGCCCAGTTCGGCGATGTCCGCCTCGCCTGTGATCGCCTCGAACACGAGCACGGTGCACCCCCCCGAGCCGCACCACGACGTGCCGTCGAGGTAAACGAGCGCATCGTCGGCCCCGTCTCCATTGAGGTCTGCCCACTCGGTCCGGACCTGGAGGTCCTCGTTCGGGGCGTCGAACGGCGTCACGTATGCGTGGACGGCCTGGAGAAGCTGCGCGGCCGACGACGGCTCCTGCGCCACCGTCGTATCGGTCGGGGAGAGGAGCAGGGCGAGGGCGAGAAGGGGCGCAAACATGAGTGGCTGTCCGAATGGCTGGACTGTCTCACTCTGCATGCACCGTGCCCTCACGTGCTCCGTGCCTTCACGTCAGACTTTGCAGCGCAGAACCCTGACGCCTCGTCATCCTGTTCCCTGCGCACCTGCCAGATCCACGGCTCCGCGCACGAATCCGCCGGCCTCGGTGAGATGCGCGCGCGCCGCCGCAGCGTCCACGTGCGAAAGGCGCATCACGAGGGCGGTCTTGACGTGGCCGTCCGCGTCGACGAGCGTGGCCGTCGCCTCGCTGTACGTGCAGCCGGTGGCGAGCATCACGGTCCGCCGCGCCCGCTCGACGAGCTTGGCGTTGGTGAGCTTGAGGTCCACCATCAGGTTCTGGTAGACCTTCCCGAGGCGCACCATCGCGGCGGTCGAGATCATGTTGAGGATCAGCTTGGTCGCTGTCCCGCTCTTCATCCGCGTCGACCCCATGAGCACTTCGGGTCCGACGTCGGCGCAGATGGCGACGTCGACGTCGAGCGTGAACGCGCTGCGGGGGTTGCAGGTGACGAACAGCGTCCGTGCCCCTCGCTCGCGCGCCCGGGCGACGGCCCCGACGACGTAGGGCGTCCGCCGGCTCGCGGCGATTCCGCAGACGACATCGGCTGGACCGATTGCGAGCGCGTCGATGTCGGCTGCCCCGGCTTCTCCGTGGTCTTCGGCTCCTTCCTGGGCGCGGAACATGGCCTCGCGGCCACCGGCGATGAGCCCCTGAATCGCCTCGGGGTCGGTCCCGAATGTCGGCGGGCACTCGGCGGCGTCGAGCACGCCGAGGCGTCCGCTCGTGCCAGCGCCGACGTAGACGAGCCGCCCGCCGGCCCGGAGCGCCTCGACGACGATCTCGACCGCCTGCGCCACGTAGGGCAGTTCGGGCGTCACCGCCTCGACGGCGCGCCGGTCCTCGTCGTGAATCAGACGCAGCGCGTCGATGACTGAAGCGCCATCGAGGCCGAGTGAACGCTCGTTGACGCCTTCGGTTGTGAGCGCCGCGATCTGGTCGAACAGGGGAGGGGCAGGGTCAGGCATCGGCTCGGGTGTGCCCGGAGGCGGGGCGTCGGCGGGAGCGCCAAGCTAGCCCGCCGGCTCCCGCAGCGAGGACGACGGCTCCCACGCTCCACGGCCAGACCGGCGCGGGCTCCTGGAGCGGGATCGGTGCCGGGCTGCCCGAGAGGACCGCCGCAGCCCAGTAGAACGGGCTCGCCTCGGCCCCGGTGTGCGAATCGAGGTAGGCCACCTGCGCGCGCTGGAGGGCGCGGTCTTTCGGCAAACCCTCCTCGAGCCCCTCGTAGAACGCGTCGATGATCTCGGCTGTCGCGCGGTCGTCGACGGGCCAGAGGGTGGCCACCGCGGCGCGTGCGCCGGCGGCCCGGACGCCGTACTGGAGCCCGATCGTGCCCTCGCCCGCGTGCGCCCGCCCAGCGGCCGTCGAGCACCCGCTGAGGACGACGAGGTCGGCCGGCAGCCGGATGTCCTGGAACTCGAACAGGTGCAGGATGCCGTCGTCGTCGGCGTCGGGATCGTCCCACAGGTGGATGCGGGAGTACAGCGGGTAGGCCGGGTCGGCCTCGGCGTGCGAGGCGACGTGGACGACCCGGGCTCGGCTGGCGTGTGCCATGAACCGGGCTTCCGTGGCGTCCTCGTCGAGTGCCGTCTCGCGGTTGCCGATGCGGTCGCGGACGCGCCCGATCTCGCCGACGACGTTGGGGAGGTTGGTCAGGACCGGGCCGCCGCGCCACCGCCCGCCCGCCCCGTCGAACCGGCTCCGGCCGAACGCGACGAGGTCGAGCGGAGGGTTTTCTGACGCACCGCCCGCATCCTCGACGATTAGCGCCGCGGCCAGGTCGGTCGACACCGGCTGCCGTCGAACGAGGTAGCGGGCGTTCGTGTAGTCCTGTGCCGGTGCCTCGACGAGCATCTCGAACGGGAGGTCGGCGAGCAGCCCGTCCGGGATCACGACGATGCCGCCCCGTTCCGGGAGCACGTCCCGGAGCGGTCGGATGAGCCGCTCGTGAAGGTCGTGGAGCGGCTCCAGGCGGACCGCTGCGTCGGGACCATCCGGCTGCCACGGTCCACCCGCCTCCTGCATGAGCCGATGAAGGTCCAGGTGGCTCGTGGGGAGCACCCGGGCGACGAGTGTGTCGGCGGTGACGACAAACGCGATCGTCTCGCGGTCGCCCACGAGGTAGCTCACGAGTGTTCGGTGCTGGTCGCGCAGGACCTGTCGCAGGCGGCCGAGCGAGACGGGAGCCTGTTCCCTGTCCGTTGTCCCCTCCTCGTAGTCGATGCGCTGCTGGACGATCGAGATGTGTCGCTCCGCTCGCGCGCGCGCGCTGGGCGTGAGGCCGGCGGCGAGCAGGGCAACCCGCTCGCTCCGTACCACACCGATGAGCGAGTCGACACCTGCGCGCGTGTCCGCATCCAGCCGCGCGCGCCTCGACGCGTTGACCCGCATGTCTCGAAGCGCGCGCGCACGCGCGCCGTCGAGGACAGCGAAGGCCTCGGCCGCCCTCCCCTGTGCCGCGAGGACCCGCGTCAGGCCGCTGTAGGCCTCCTGCAGGGAGCTGAACTGAGCGGCGCTCCAGTCCTGAAACCGGGCGCGCTGCCACTCGACGTCCCGGTACGCCGCAGCCTCGCGGTACCACCGCTCCGCCTCGCCGAGTCGGCCGGCCTGTTCGGCGATCGTTCCCAGTTCGGCGATCGCATCTGCCTCGCTCTTCTCGTCGCCGACAGCGAGAGCCTCCTCTCGCGATGTCGTGGCGGAACGCGCCGCTGCAGCCAGGTCCCCGCGGAGTCGCTCGGTGTACGCCCGCCCGTCCCAGACTTGCGTTGCGAGGTACGGATTGATGTCCCGTACACCCGAGTTCAGCAATGCGACCGCTTCAGCCGATGTGGCTGCAGCGTCGCTGTGTCGGCCAAGAGCGGCTTCCCCATGCCCCCGGTAGCTCAGCACGAGTGCGCGAAACGCCTGGTCGTAGAGGATCCGGGTCTGGTCCGCGTCCTGCGGTTCGGCCAGAATCGCCGCAGCCGTGTCGGCCATCGCGACGAGTTGCTGCGCCACTCGAATCCGGCGTGCAGGGTCGCGTTCGTCGCGCAGTCGCGCCTCGATGACCGAGGCGCGGTCTACGGCGAGCCGTCCGAGGCGCCGCCGCATCCCCGCGGGGTCGACCGACAGGCTGTCTGTCAGAATCCGGTAGGCCCGCCCGAGCGCCTCGTCGGCCGTCGCCCAGTCGCGCCGTTGCAGCGCGTGGCTGGCGTAGTCCCGGAGCGTCAGCGACGCCAGCCCTGCGGGCAGGCTCGGAACGAGCGCGGCTGCGGCCTGGTAGTCCTGGCCCGCCCGCACCATCAGGCCCATCTCGGCGAGCGTGGTGGCGCGGGCGCTGTGGATCCGCGCCAGGCCAACCGGGTCCGTCCCGTCCCGCGGACGCGCCAGGTAGGCCGACGAAACCCGGAGCACCTCCTCCGGCTGCTCGCTGACTTGGCTCAGAAGCACGCGGGCGAGCCAGAGGTTGGACACGCACGGCGATGCATCGTTCTGGTAGCGCGTCAGCAGGCCGTCAATCCGGTCCATCATCTGGTCGCGGACGTCCTGCCCGTCCATCTGATGCTCTCCGACCCACGCCTTGATCTCGGGGAGAACCGTCTCGCACGCCGGGTGGGCGGACTCCGGCGGCACCCCCGCCATGACAAGCAGCGGGAGAGCGATTGTCAGGGCAAGACGCCACATCGGCCTGAGGACAGGTGAGCCGGAGAGTACGGGGATTCCCCGGGTCGAATCAACCCGCGCGTGTGTGGCATCGCTTCGACCTTTCCCCCGACGTGGATCGAGAACCGGGCGCGGGCGTCGGACCCTCCCCTCATGCCTCCGTTCGAGCCTCCCATGCGCCTGTCGTCCGTTCGCCTCCGGCACTTCCGCGCACACACGGACACCCGGATCGCGCTTGCACCCGGTATGACGCTGCTCCTGGGTCCGAACGGGGCCGGCAAGACGAATGTCCTCGAAGCCATCGGGTACCTCTGCTTGGGCAAGAGCTTTCTCGCCTCGTCCGATGTTCCCGTCGTTCAACGAGGAGCGGCCCACGTCGAAGTAGAAGGCGAGGCCGCTTCCGATCGGGGAACCGTGTCGCGGGTCCGCATCGCCGTCGTACCGGGAGAAGGGAAGCGGGCCTTCGTCAATGGCTCTCCCCTGGAGCGCATCGCGGACCTGGTGGGCCGGATCCCGGTCGTCGTCCTGTCGCCCGCGGATTACGAACTCACGGCCGGTGGGCCGTCCGTCCGGCGTCAGATGCTCGACGCGACGTTGAGCCAGGCATACCCGGTCTATCTCCAGGACCTGATGGCGTACCGCCGGGCGCTCCGCCAGCGGAACGCTCTGCTCACATCCGTTCGGCGCGGCGGTGCCCTTGCCCCCGGCACGATGGACGCGTGGGATGCAGAGACGGCTGCGCTCGGGACACGCCTCGTCGCTCGTCGCGCCGAGTTCCTGGACCGGTTCGGGGCATTCGTCGCCGAGGCGCACCTCCTTCTCCAGGAGCCCGGCGACCCGCCGTCGCTCCGCTACGCACCCTCCGTGGACCTTTCCGGCGCAGAGGATCCGGTTCTCGCCTTCCGCCAGGCCCTTGCCCGCACCGACCGCCGCAGCCGGGAAACGGGCCGCACCCTCGTCGGGCCACACCTCGACGAGGTGACGTTCCTGCTCGACGACGTCGACCTCCGCCCGTACGCCTCGCAGGGCCAGCACCGCACGTTCGCCCTGACCCTGCGGATCGCCCAGGCGCTCTTTCTCCGCGACCACCTCGACGAAGCGCCGGTGCTTCTTCTCGATGACGTGTTCGGCCCCCTCGACGAGGCGCGCTCGCGTGTGCTCCTGGACCTTCTGGTGTCCCGCGCGGTGGGCCAGTCGGTCGTAACTGCGGCGAGGTCAGAACCCTTCCAGGCCGTCGCGCCGTTGGATACGGAGGCCCACACCGTGTTTCACGTGAAACACGGGGCCGTCACTCCCTCAGACCTCTCCGTCCCCCTCTCTTCATGACCTCTCACGTACTCACACGGGGCTCACGTGCAGCCACACGTGCTCTAGCTCTGCTCGTTCTCGGCGTCAGCCTCTCAGCCTGCGGAACGACCAACGTCAACTACGTTACGGGCCAGGAGCAGCGGGGCGCCTACACGTGGGCGCAGGAGCGCCAGATCGGAGCCGAGGCGGACCAGCAGATCGTCGCTCAGTTCGGCATCTACGACGACGCGGAGCTGAGCACCTACGTCTCGCAGATCGCCCAGAGCACGCTCCAGACGAGTGCCTACTCGGCCCCCACGACACCTGCCGAGATCCGCAATTCGCCGTTCACGTTCCGCGTCCTGGACTCGCCCGTCGTCAACGCCTTCGCGCTGCCCGGCGGCTACGTCTACGTCACGCGCGGGCTGCTCGCCTTCCTCGGCAACGAGGCGCAGCTCTCGGTCGTCCTCGGCCACGAGATCGGGCACGTTCTGGCCCGCCACTCGTCGGCTCAGGCGCAGCGGGCCCAGCTGGGCCAGCTCGGTGTGGTCGGCGCGGCCGTCCTTGGCGGCGTCCTCGGCGGCGGGCGCGTCGCCGAGGGGATCGCGCAGTACGGCGGCACGGGGGCGCAGCTGCTGCTGCTCCGCTACGGCCGCGACGCCGAGCGCGAGGCGGACCAGGCCGGCGTGGCCTATGCCGGCTTCGCCGGATACGACGCCTCCGAGGCGGCGTCCTTCTTTCAGTCGTTGAAGCGTCTCGGGGCCGAGAGCGGCCAGTCTGTCCCCAACTTCCTCTCGACGCACCCCGACCCCGGCGAGCGCGAGGTGACCATCCGCCAGCTCGCGGCACAGGGGGGCAACGGGACCGTTGTCGATGAGCAGCCGTACCTCCGCCAGATCGACGGCATGATTCTCGGTGAGGACCCACGTCAGGGGTTCACCGAGGGCTCGACGTTCTACCACCCCGAACTCCGCTTCCGGTTTGACTTCCCGACCGGGTGGACCGTTCAGAACACGCCGCAGGCGGTCCAGATCGCCGAACCCAACGGGCGCGGCGCGATCCAGATGACGCTCGTCCAGCAGACTTCGGCGCAGGCCGCCGCTCAGGCGTTCGCTGCCCAGCAGGGCGTCCAGACGACAGGCTCGCGGGCGACCAGCATCAATGGCAACCGGGCCGCACTCCTCGAAGGGGCCGCCGCGGCTCAGCAGGGAACGATCCAG
>JANPJI010000618.1:0-2000 GCA_031425425.1 Rubricoccaceae bacterium | reverse complement strand
GACGTCGTCGGGCGTCGCGAAGGAGCGGCCAGACATCGCCGCGGCGGCCTTCGCCCCTACGACGAGCGCCAGCGACGCCCGCGGGCTCGCCCCGAGCGACAGCGCCGGGTGCCGCCGCGTCGCCGAGACGATCTGGGCCGCGTACCGCAGCACCGCCTCGTCCACCCGGACGGTTCGGACCGCCGCCTGCGCCGCCTCGATGTCGGCCGGCGTGAGCGTGGCCTGGACGGCGCTCAGCGGGACCGTCCCGCCCGCCTCCTGGAACCGGCGCAGCATCTCCGTCTCGTCGTCGAGGCCGGGGTAGCCGACGAGCGTCTTGAACAGGAACCGGTCCAGCTGCGCCTCGGGCAGGCGGTACGTGCCCTCGTGGTCGACCGGGTTCTGCGTCGCGAGGACCATGAACGGGGCCGGCATCGGGTGCGCCGTGCCGTCGATGGTGGCCTGGCGCTCCTCCATGACCTCGAAGAGGGCCGCCTGCGTCTTGGCCGGGGCGCGGTTGATCTCGTCGATGAGGACGACCTGGGCGAAGACGGGGCCGCGGTGGAACGAGAACTCGCCCGTCTTGGGGCTGAAGACCTGCGTCCCGAGCACGTCGCTCGGCATGAGGTCCGGCGTAAACTGGACGCGGCTGTAGTCCATGCCCGAGGCGCGCGCGAGCAGCTTCGCCGTGAGCGTCTTGGCGACGCCCGGCACGCCCTCGATGAGCACGTGCCCGCCCGCGAGGAGGGCGGCAATGAGTTCGTCAATCACGCCCTCCTGTCCGACGACGATCGAGCCGACGGTGTCCCGGAGGCCGTCCACGACGCGGGCGACAGGCGCGAGCACGGCCTCGGCGTCGAACGGGTCCGCGAGGGCCTCAGGGGCTGGTTCCAGCGCCTCGGCGGGGTCGGGCAGGGCAGCGTCTGGGGTCGAGTCGGGCGTCATGCGGCAGGATGTGTCGGCGGGGAAAGGTAGCGGGGTACCGCGCGTCAGAACCCTCCGTCCGAACGCGCACTCGCTTCGCTCGCACCCGCGCGTTCAAACTGTCCCCCTCGGTCGAGCCGGGTGAACCCGGACCTGGGGACAGCCGTGCGAGCCGGGAGCGGAGCGTCCTGCCGCGCGGCGGGGGGGTCAAACGATGCGACGTGCGGCGCGGCGTCGCGGGCGGCGAGGAAGGCGTCGGCGTCGCGGTCGGCCGCGAGGAGGTCGGCGGCGTCGGGGGCGGGGTCCGTCGAGAGCGACCGGAGGCGGGCGAAGAGCGCCCGGGCGTCGGCCTCGGGGACGCCGGCCCGCGAGGCCGCGCGTGTAGCTGTCTGGTCCGACAGGTCGGCGTCGGCGATGCCAAGGCGCGTCCGGAGCCCGTCCTCGAAGAGGCGCAGCTTGCGCCGCGCGAGCCACGCGCGGTCGCCGCGGACGAAGAAGAGGCGGCCCACCGTCCGGGCGAACTCGCGCTGCGCGTTCGGCGGCGGCGCGACGACGGGGATCGGGCGCTGCCGGCGGCGGCCGAGGAAGACGACGGCGAGGAGCGCGCCGAGCGCGAGCGTCCCGAGCGCCCACCGCAGCGGCGGCGTGCGGACGGCGTAGCGCAGCCGCGACGCGCCGCCCTCGCGGAGCGGCTTGTACGTCTCGTCCCAGAACACGCGCCGCACGGGCGGGACAAACGCGAAGACGCCCGCGAGGAAGGCCGCGCCGTCGCCTGTGCCAGTGAGGGCCGCATTCGTGAGCGCGATCGGCGTCGAGAGCACGACGACGCGCCCGCGGCCGACAGCGACGGCGACGGCCGTCGGGTAACCGTCCACGGTCGACGCGATCGTGGTCGTCCGCGGCGCGTCGAGCCCGGCGAGGCGGGTGCCGCCGAGCCCGACCGGGAAGGCGACCGGGCGGGCCGTACCGGCGAGACGCAGCGAGTCCGGCGCGTCGAGCGAGCCGAGGGTTTCGGGCAGGAAGTCGGCCCCCCACTCCGTCCGGAGCCCGCGCTCGCCGTCGTCGCCGGCCATCTTGCGGTCCCGCTGGCCCGGCCG
>JANPJI010000617.1:0-3024 GCA_031425425.1 Rubricoccaceae bacterium | reverse complement strand
TGTTTGGGGTGGGGGGCCGGCGCTCGTCCGTTTTGAGGCAGTCGTAAGGCCTTAAATGTCCGGAAGCAATTTTTAATAAGGCGTTTGCTTGACGAAGGCTTCTTTGTAGAGGATCATCGGCGAGTCGTCCTCTTCGCTCTGCGCCTCGACCTGTGAACCGCTCTCTCGCCGCCCTCGCGCTCGGCCTCGCCGCGGCCCCCGCCTCCGCCCAGACGGCTGCGCCGGCCCTGGACCCCGCCGCGACGGCGTGGATGCTCGCCGCGACCGCCCTCGTGCTCCTGATGACGCCCGCGCTGGCGTTCTTCTACGGCGGGCTCGTGCGGTCCAAGAACACGCTCAACACGATGATGATGAGCGTTGCTGCGATGGGAGCTGTCGCCGTGGCGTGGGCGCTGTTGGGCTACTCGCTCGCCTTCGCCAGCGGGAGCGGCTTTGTCGGCGGGCTGGCGTTCGCCGGCCTCCGCGGCGTGGGCCTCGAGCCCGAGGGGAGCATCCCGCACCTGCTGTTCATGGTCTACCAGGCGACGTTCGTGGTCATCACGGCCGCGCTCATCTCGGGGGCCGTCGCCGAGCGGATGCGCTTCGCGCCGTACCTCGCCTTTGTCACGCTCTGGAGCCTGCTCGTGTACGCCCCGGTCGCGCACTGGGTGTGGGACGCCGACGGGTGGATCTTCCAGCTCGGCGCGCTCGACTTCGCCGGCGGGACGGTGGTGCACGTCAACGCGGCGGCCGCAGCGCTCGTCGCCGCGCTCGTGCTCGGGCCGCGGACGGACTGGGGGCGGCGCGCGATCCTGCCGCACCACGTCCCGTTCGTGCTCCTCGGCGCGGGCCTGCTGTGGTTCGGGTGGTTCGGCTTCAACGCCGGCAGCGCGCTCGCGGCCAACGCGACGGCCGCGCTCGCCTTCGCCAACACGTTCCTCGCGCCCGCCGCCGCCCTCGTGGTGTGGATGGGGCTGGACGTGGCGCGGACCGGCAAGACGACGGCCGTCGGAGCCGCGACCGGCATCGTCGTCGGGCTCGTCGCCGTGACGCCCGCGGCGGGGCACGTCGGCCCGCTCGCCGCCCTCGTGATCGGAGCCGTCGCCGCGATCCCGTCCTACTACGGCATCCTGTGGCGCTCACGGACGCGCCTGGACGACGCGCTCGACGTCGTCGCGGCGCATGGCCTCGGCGGGGTCGTCGGGGCGCTGCTCACGGGCGTCTTCGCGGACACCGCCTGGGGCGCGACGGCCGACGGCGCACTGTTCGGCAACCCGGCCCAACTAGGCGTACAGGCCGTCGCGGTCGTCGCCGTGGCGGCCTACAGCGGGGTCGTCTCGTTCGGGCTCCTCAAGGCGCTCGCGCTCGTGACAGAACTGCGCCCGAGCGCACGCGCCGAGGGCGTCGGCCTCGACCTGACCGAACACGGCGAGGAGGCCTACGCGCAGGGCGAAGGGGCCATCCTGCTGCTCGACGAGGCCCCCGCCGCCGTGCCCGCCCACCACCCCGTCCCCGCATGAAGCTCATCGTCGCCGTCATCCGCCCCGAGTGCCTCGCCGAGACGCTCCAGGCCCTCTACCGTGCCGACGTGCGCGGCCTCACCGTGTCGCGCGTGCAGGGCCACGGAGGCGAGACGGAGACCGTCGAGACGTACCGCGGCACGACCGTCAAGATGGAACTGACGGACAAGATCCGGATCGAGATCGGCGTGTCCGACGCGTTCGTCGAGCCGGCCATCGCGGCCATCCTCGCCGGGGCGCGCACGGGCGAGGTCGGCGACGGCAAGGTGTTCGTGCTGCCCGTCGAGCGGGTCGTCCGCATCCGCACCGGCGAGACGGACGTGGCCGCCGTGACGCCGGTCGAGGCGGCATAGGGCGCGCGTCGCACCGTGCGCGCCTCGCGTGCCGCGTCGCATCGTGCGCGTCTGCGTCCGGACCGGCTCCCGGCCGAGACGCACCGCCTGTCCGCGTTCCGACGCGGACGAGGTCAATCGTGAATTCGTCCCACGAGACGAACACGCCCCGGGTATAGCGGTTGTCGGCGCTGTCTCCGGCCTCGGTACCGCTGCCGGCCTCTCGCTCTCTCACCTCCACCCCGTATGTCTACCCGACTCCTTCTCCTCGCCCTCGTGCTCCCGCTCGCCGCCTGCGGCGGCGACGAGGCCACCGACACGACGACCGTCGTGACGCCCGACGCGACCACCGAACCGATGGCCCCCGCGGACCCGATGGCGACGCCGGACCCGATGGCCCCGGCCGACCCGATGGCCTCCGAGGTCACCGTCGACGGGACGATCGCCGCGGCCGGCACCGACCTCACGGCCCTTGCGCCCGCAGCGGCCGTCCAGAACATCGACGGCTGGATCGCCAAGCTCGAAGGCGCACAGTTCGCGCAGGCCGGTGCCATCCGCACGGGCCTGACGCAGCTCAAGACGCAGCTCACCGCGACCCCGCTCGACGGGGCCGCCATCGGCGCGACGCTCGCCGACCTCGGCGAGCAGACGACCGCCTCGGCGGCCGGCGCCTCGTCGTCCTCGCAGGAGGGCCTTCGGACGCTCGGCGGCGCGCTGACGGCGGCTGGCCAGAAGCTCGGCGGCGCGATGTAGGGCGGCTCTGCGGCGCTAACCCGGCGTCGCGTCCCTGGCGGGGCAGCTCTCGGTCGAGGGTTGCCCCGCTTTTCGTTGACACGTCCGACACACACGTTTTATGTGAAGGCGCATCTACCGGGGAGCGGGGTACGTTTGGCCCTTCGTCCTGAGCCCGATACCGGCTCGGGTGCCCGGCGAACCTCGCCGGGAGGCTGCTCACCCAACCGCGGCTCACCCCCGCACACAGCCATGAACAAGATTGCACTGATGGCCCTCGCCCTCGCCCTCCCCCTCTCCGCCTGCAACACCGAGTCCCAGGGCGAGGAGGCCGCCGAGGCCGGTGCCGAGGTCCTCGAGGCCCAGGCTGACTCCATCGAGGCCGTGACCGACGAGGGCACGGACATGATGGAGGAGCAGGGCGAGATGGCCGCCGACTCGATCCGCGACGATGCCGAGGC
>JANPJI010000616.1:0-3975 GCA_031425425.1 Rubricoccaceae bacterium | reverse complement strand
GGCCAAGGCCGGCTCGGGCGTGGCCACGCTCGGCCTGCCCGACTACCTGGCGTCCCGGCCGCCGTGACGGCGGACACCCTCGTCGTCCCGTTCAACGACCCGGCCGCCATCGAGGCCCTGTTCCGCGCCTCGGGCGACGAGATCGCCGCCGTGCTTGTCGAGCCCGTCGCCGGCAACATGGGCCTCGTCCGGCCCGCCGACGGCTTCCTCGACCTCCTCCGCGACCTCACGCACCGGCACGGCGCCCTCCTCGTGTTCGACGAGGTCATGACCGGCTTCCGGGTCCACCCCGGCGGCGCGCAGGCCCTCTTCGGCGTCACGCCCGACGTGACGATCCTGGGCAAGGTGATCGGCGGCGGGCTCCCCGTGGGCGCCTATGGCGGGCGGGCCGACGTGATGGCGCTGGTCGCCCCCGAGGGGCCGGTCTACCAGGCCGGGACCCTCTCCGGCAACCCGCTCGCCATGGCCGCCGGGCTCGCCCTCTTCGCCGAGGCGGACGCGACGGACGCGTGGGCGACCGCCGCCGAGGCGGCCCGAACGACCGCCACGGCCATCGCCGCGGCCGCCGCCGCGGCCGGCGTCGCCGTCCAGACCGAGAGCGTCGGCGCGATGGTCGGGTTCTTCCTGTCGGCCGAGCCCGTGACCGACTACGCCTCGGCCGCCCGGAGCGACCGGGCCGCGTTCGCGCGCCTGCACGGGCTCCTCTTGGAGCGCGGTGTCTACCTGCCGCCCTCGCCCTTCGAGGCCTGCTTCACGTCCTCCGCCCACACGCCGGGGGTCGTCGCCGAGGCGGCGGCGGCCTTCCGTTCCGCCTTCGCGTCCCTGTGATGCCCGCTCCCCCCGCGCCGGCCGTCCCGCCGGCCGCCCCGCCGAAGCGCCTCCTCGGCGTCCTCTTCCTCGGGACCCTGCTCGCCGCGCTGGACATCGCCGTCGTCGGGCCCGCGCTGCCCGCGCTCCGCGAGGCGTTCGCCCTGAGCGAGCGCGCCGTCGCGTGGACGTTCACCGCCTTCGTGCTCGCCAACCTCGTCGGCCTGCCGGTCATGGCGTCGCTGGCCGACCGCGTGGGCCGTCGCCGCGTCTACTTGGCCGACGTCGCCGTGTTCGCGGCCGGCACGCTCGTCGTGGCGCTCGCCCCGTCGTTCGAGGTGCTCCTCGCAGGGCGCGTCGTGCAGGGGCTCGGCGCCTCGGGCATCTTCCCCGTCGCCACGGCCGTGATCGGCGACGCCTACCCCCCCGAGACACGCGGGCGAGCGGTGGGCCTGCTCGGGGCCGTGTTCGGCGTCGCGTTCCTGATCGGCCCGGCCTTGAGCGGCATCCTGCTGGCCGTGGCCAGCTGGCGCTGGATCTTCGCGCTCTCGCTCCCGCTGGCCGCCGCCGTGTTCGTGCTCAGCGCGCGGACGCTGCCCGAGTCGCGCGCCGCACACCCGCGCCCCTTCGACGCCGTCGGCGTCGCGCTGCTGGTGGCCGGCCTGGTCGCGCTCGTCGTCGGCCTCACGGGGCTCGACGCGTCCGCGTTCGGGGCGAGCCTGGCGCGCCCGGCCGTGTGGGGCCCCCTGGCGCTGGCCACTCTCCTCCTGCCGTCGTTCGTCGCGGCCGAGCGGCGGGCCCCCGCGCCGATGATCCGGCCGGGCCTGATGGCCCGTCGGCCGGTGCAGATCGCGTGCGCGCTGGCCGTCGGCGCCGGGCTGGTCGAGGCCACGTTCGTGCTGCTCTCGGCCTACGCCGTGACCGCGTTCGGCGTCGAGAAGGCGCACGCCTCGTACCTGTTGCTCCCGCTCGTGGCCGGCGTGGCGCTGGGCTCCCCGCTGGCCGGGCGGCTACTCGACCGGGTCGGTGCGCGTCCCGTCGTGACGTCCGGCGCCGTTCTGATCGCGATCGGGATGACGACGATCGCAGCGGGCCCCGGGCTGGGGCTCCACGTCGCCGGCACCGTCGTGCTCGGACTCGGCCTCTCGGGGATTCTTGGGTCGTCGCTGAGCTACATCCTCCTCACTGAGGCCGGTGCCGACGAGCGGGCCGTCGCGCAGGGGCTCTCGACGGTGTTCCTCAGCGTCGGGCAGCTGGTCGGGGCGGCGGTCCTCGCGGCGCTCGCGGCGTCGGCGGCGACGCCGGCCGACGGCTACCGGTCGGGCTTCACCGTCGTCGCGGTCGCGGCGGTCCTGCTGGTGCTGCTGGCCCGGGCGCTCCCCGGTCGGGCCGGGGCCGGCGCGGGTTCACGCAATCCGAGCGGGGGGACGACCCACATTCTTAACTAGATTCGATCCAGATAACAGCCCTCCCCCGGATGCGCCTCTTCGCTCTACTCACGGCCCTCTCGTTCCTCGCCACGGCTCACGCCCAGACCGGCGGCGTCGCCGGGTCCGTCGTCGACGACGCCGGACGGCCGGTCGTCGGCGCCAGTGTCGCCTTGATCGGGACCCGCTACGGGGCGACGGCCGACGTGGACGGCCGGTTCACGCTGTCGGACATCCCGGCCGGCCCGTACACGCTCGTCGGGACCTCGGTCGGGTACACAGAGCGGCGCGTCCCGGTCGACGTCAGGGATGGCGAGACGGCGGCCGTCGCCCTCGTCCTGTCCGAGCGGGTCCTCGACGCGGGCGAGGCCGTCGTGACGTCGCGGGAGACGCTGACGGGGCGGGGGGGCCTCGACCTCCCCGGGTCGTCGTACTACCTCGGGCCCGAGGCCCTGCGGCGGTTCGGGTCGACCGACGTCCACCGCGTGCTCCGGGAGGTCCCCGGCGTGCAGGTCCAGGAGGAGGACGGGTACGGGCTCCGCCCGAACGTCGGCCTGAGGGGGAGCGGGAGCGAGCGGTCGAGCAAGATCACGCTCATGGAGGATGGGGTGCTGATGGCGCCGGCCCCCTACGCGGCCCCGGCGGCCTACTACTTCCCGTCGGTGGGGAGGATGGACGGGGTCGAGGTGCGAACCGGGGCGAGCCAGATCAAGTACGGCCCGTACACCACGGGCGGAGCGGTCAACCTCCTCGCGGCCGAGGTTCCCTCGGCGCTTGTGGCCCGCGGCGAGGCGGCCGTCGGACAGGACGGCCGGCGGACGTTCCAGGCGCGCGTGGGGCACAGCGCCCCGAGCGTGCCCGCGCTGGGCGGCCTCGGCGCCGGCTTCCTCCTGCAGGCCCACGTCGACGGGGCCGACGGGTTCAAGGAGATCGTCGGGACGGGCGTCCCGGCGGACCGGCTCGGGACGGGGTTCGACAAGGCCGACCTCTTCGGGCGGCTCCGCCTGACGACCGCGCCGGGCTCGGGCGTCTACCAGGCGCTCACGTTCACGGCCGGGTACACCGACGAGGCCTCGGACGAGACGTACCTCGGGCTGACGGCCGCCGACTTCGCCTCGGCCCCGTTGAACCGGTACGCGGGCTCGCAGGTGGACCTCATGGACGCCGAGCACACGGCGCTCCGGGCCCGCCACGTGGCCGCGTTCTCGCCCCGGCTCGACCTCACGACGACCGTCTACCGCAACGCCTTCTCCCGCAACTGGTACAAGCTCGACGGCGTGGCGGACGGGGTCGCCGACGACGCCGACGGGGCCGACCGCGTCTTCGGGATCGGCGCGGTCCTCGATTCGCCGGAGACGTACGCCTCGGAGATGGCGGTCGTCCGGGGGGGGAGCGGCGGGCGCCTCGTCGTCAAGGCCAACAACCGGGACTACTACAGCCGCGGCATCCAGAGTGTGGCCGGCCTCCGGCTTGGGACAGACGCGCGCAGCGCACTCGTCGAGGTGGGCCTCCGGGTCCACGCCGACGGCGTAGACCGCTTCCAGTGGGTGGACACGTACACGATGAATGCGGGCGCGATGGACCGTCTGACCGAGGGCACGCCCGGGACCGACAGCAACCGGCTCGAGGACGCCCGGGCTACGGCCACGTTCGTCCAGGCCGAACTGACGTGGGGGCGGCTCGCGCTCACGCCCGGCCTCCGCTACGAGCGCGTCGCGCTCCGCCGCCGCGACTTCGGCCG